>JACMMA010000346.1 GCA_014379275.1 Armatimonadota bacterium
CAGCGCACCGACATTAAGCCCAGCGGCTGGGAACTCGACAACCCGCTCGCACCGGCGACCGTCACCTCCGATATTTATTCGCGCTGGTCGGAACCCGGGGGGCGTGATCCGAGCCACCCGTACGCAGTCGGACAGAAGGTCACCAAGGATATGGCGGCGTACTGGGAAGTGTATCTGACAAAGGCAACGGAGTCGGAATTGCTTCAATACGACGTGTTATTCGTGACAAACCACCGCCTGACAAGCATGACGCCCCAAGACCGCGAAAAACTACGTAAAGTGGTAGACGCCGGCGGCGTCGTCTGGCTGGACGATTGCGGCGGCATGCGCATCGGTCCGAGTGGGCGGTTCTTTTTGGAGGAGTTACAGTTCCGGGGGACCACGACCGGACTGAACAACTCGCCCGGACCCGCGCTGTACCAACCGACACACCCGCTTTTGAACTCGCCGTACACGATGTCGTACAACGATATCCTGACACTCGGCGATAAAGGGTACGGCAACCACTTCCATGCCACGATCGCTCCGAACGCCGTCACCACGGACGACATCGTGTTGACCGCGCCGAACAAGGAAACGTTGACCACGATCATCGGGAACCGTCAAGCCACCGATGGCGTGACGAACCTCGCCATGCCGTATATCTCGGCGGGCGTTTACGGCTCTGGCTCGGTGATCGTTACGTCCGCCGACATCGGTTGCGGCGTGAACGACTACTCGGGCGGGTTTAACGCCGGGTCGGGGGGGAACAGCGGGGCCTACGCCGGAAAGAACTTGCTCGCCGCGAACAGCGAAGATCTGAAATTTGTTTACAACGCGATTTCCTGGGGCGGCTCGAACAACACCGTGCGGCGGAATAACCGCCGCACGGCGTCGTCTACCTCCGCCGTTACCGCGCCGCTGAATCAGACGTTCGACTTCGCAAACACGCCCACAAACCGGGTGGTTTCCAAGTCGGCGCCGCTCATCTCCCAGGGGATCATGTATGTCAGCGGGATGGATGCGGCGGGGAACGCGACGCTTCGCGCTTACGACACGGTTCCCAACCGCGACTTCGACAACGACGGCAATTACGACGATGGTCGGCCGGACCTGGTCCTCGGGACACCGTACGACGAGATCTGGCGCTGGAATGGTCCCGCCGCTGCCGGTGTCCAGCCGTCGGCGCCGGTGCTCGCGACTATCACGGATGCTTCCGGTATCGCCGGTGATGTTATTTTGATAACACTGGGTGACGGCACGCTGAAACAGTTCATCGCCCGACCGCTCGACCCCGCGACGCGCCGTGTCCTGCCGGCGGCGGCGGGGGAAGGCACCAACGCGGCGGAGACTGCCGCTGGTTACGTGAGTGCGACGAACGGCGTGGCACCGTCGCCGGTTTTCTTCAACAACAAAATCTATGTGGTCGAAGCGAATGGACTGGTGCGTTGCGTCAATGCCGCGGACTTCACTACCGCATGGCGTTCGACGGACGCAGCGGTGCAGTACCAACCTACCGGTACCCCGACGCTCGGGTTGAACCGTCTGGTCGTCAATAAAGTCCGCGATCTGAACCAGCCGTCGCGGGAAAACACCATCGCGGGCAACACGAACGAGTCCACGAATGACGTCATGCTCTACGTGCCGGTTCTGCATCCCGCGGACAGTTCTGCAAAGGTCCTGGCGTACTGGCTCGGGAGCCGTAACGAAGGGACGAAGGATGCTACCGTTGTTGCGCCCGGGAACACGACGGGTACACTGCGTCTTCGACCCGCGTCCACGAACGTCGATCAGTACTACATTTCCAAGGGCGGCGGCGGTTTTATTACGCCCTCTCTTTCGCTGTACGCCGATGTGACATTCAACAGGGGCACGCTAACCGAAATCACCTACACGCGTGAGGAAAACTTCGCCGCCGGACGCGCGGTCTGGCCGGTTGTCGACCCGTTCTTCGTTACCCGGGGCTACCCGGGCACATGGAACGTGACGTTTCAAAACTCTATCCTGAACCCCGGCTTTTTCAGCGGACAGTTGGATATTACTTATAACGGGGATTCGACGCTCCAGTACTCCAATTTGAACCGCGTGCTCGCGGTGGCAAACTATGATCTGGTGTACGTCCCGGTAGGCGGGGCGGGGGGCACTCCTCCTCCGTACCTGACCTCCACGCCGGGACACCGCAACGCCGCCCCGCTTACTATTCAAAGAGCCACTGGCCTGGACACGGTCGCGTTCGCGCCGAACGATCTGCTCCTTTACGGGGCGAACCAAGCCAACGAAGGCGGAACATTACGTTTCGGGGCTTTATTCGGGATGCAGGAGCGGGAGTTTTCGCTCTCGGCGAGTCGGTTGCGCTGGCGCTATCTGCTCCACCAGGGGTACCAGGGGCAGGTCGGCGGAGTCACGGTCAACGAGTTGCCCGCGCTACGCAATCGCATGATCTTCACCGGAACGAATCCGCTCGATTTGCAAAGTGCCCGGCTGATTGAGGGAGACGTGGATAACGACGGCGTCGTTGATTTTTATGAATCCCTGCTGAACGCGAACATCGTCGGCTCGCCGATCACCACAAATGACGGGATCACTTACGTTGTTGCGAGGGCGGAATCGGTGGCGAACGGCACTCTCGCCGCTCCTGCACCGGTTACGGTATTGATGGCGTTCCAGACTGTTCCGCAGATAACCCTTGACCTCGGGGTTCCCATTGATAGCGGCTCGGCGGTGACGGTGTCTCAGTGGGACCCCTTGAACGGTACGGCGGGAGGCGTGGTTTCCACGAGTGGCGACCCGAACGACCGAACCCGCGTGGATGTGGACTATAAAACCGGTCGGCTGACGATCGCGGACTTCGGCGCTCTGAATAACGGCACGAATCTGTTTTCCGCGTCGTCGTCGTTCGTGGTGACATACAATTCAGCGACCGGTGGCAATGCCTCGACGCCACAGACTAAAGTTATTTCGCCCTACGGTCCGGTACAAAACGTGTCCGTCGCGACGAACCCGAACAGCACGGGGGATGTTCTGGATAACGTTACTGGCGCGTCTTCCTCGGGCGGGTTTACGCCGCTTCTATGGTATTACGTGTTGCCTGGTGCGCCACAAGCCTCGCCGACGAAGATCGGCGACCAGATTTTCCTGACCATCGAGAATCGCATCATTGCGGTGGATGCGGACCCGGCGAGTAATGACCCGACGCTCCGGCTCCGATCCGGGGAACAGGCGTACGGTGTGGTGGACAACATCGAATTCGGACTGGCACCGAACACAAGAACTCGTGATATAAGCCCGAACCACGTGCGCTGGAATAATTTTGTTGGACCGGGATTGGACGCAAGTTCACCGGGCGGCGGTGAGGGTAGTGTCGCGATTAACACAACAGTCGGTACCTTTTCCTATTCCGAAGGTCTGACAGTTATCGCCGATGCGACGCGTATTCTTGAGGTGAATGCGGACGGGGGAGCGGTCCTGGCTATTACTGGTACCACGGAAGTGAAGACCGCCGGCGGGGCGGCTCCGATCTATCTCGCCGACGGCTCTCTGGATCCCAGCATCACGACGCAGGGGCGCACTACTTTGACCGCGCGCCCCTTCAGTCTGCCACAGTCGGTACGCCGCCTTAGTTCGTCCGAGTACCTTGTCGCGGACAGTGGCAACAATCGGGTCGTCCGGATAGACCGCGGCGGCAATTTGCGTTGGAGCGTCGAGCGTCTCAACGACCCCTACGGTCTTCTCGCGCCGGGAGACCCGCAGACTTTAAATACGCCGACCGACGTATTGACGCGTCAGCTGTCGTCGTTCACGGGCGGTAACCGCGTCGGCTTTGAAACGCACTACCTGATCGCCGATTCCGGGAACGGACGGATCATCGATGTGGTGGATTACTTCGACCTGGACGGCAGACCGCGCGTTGTCGCGGGCGGGCAGTCTAGCGGCATCGTCGTGTGGACGACGCGCACGAAAAGCCAGAACGGGGAGAATCTGGCGTATCACAACCTGCAACTGATTGCCGGGCGGGACCCGGGACCAGACAATACACTGGGCACGGGGGACGATCTCGCCGGAAAGCCGATCCTGGTCGCATCGGTGAGCAACTCTAGCGTTTCCTCGCTGAACAATAACGATGTGTCGAACGCGTCGGGCGGTTCGCTGGTGCAACTGGACTATAACCCATACAACACCGGATTTGTTCTGGTAAACGTAGGGACGGGCGCCTTTACTGGGCCAATAAAGTATTACTGGGCACAAGAGCAAGGGCTAACCCTACCGTATAATCCGACATCGATGCCGGCTCCTCAGGTCCCCGAGCCGTTGAACAACGGCAAGGAGCTACTCGCAATCAACGACCTGCGACTCATCGAGGCGGATGTTGCTGTGTCCGTCAAGCGGCTGAACGCGCCGACCTACTTCGAGCAGATCCCGCTCGACCTGACAGGGGACGGCATTCCGGAGTCGGTGTACTTGATCGCCGACGCCGACGGGGTGTATGCCTGCGTCGTGAGAGCAGTCGCCGGGAAGTCATACTTCGACATCCTCTGGCGCTTCCAGCAGGACGATTACGACGTGATCAACCGAACGCGGTTCGTACCGTCCGACATTTCTGCCTTGCCGCGGCTCACACCGTCCTCGGTGAAGCGGCTGGCAAACGGACAGTATATGATCACCAACAGTGCCGCCGGGGCATCCGGGTTGTTCCAATCGGGTCAATTCCTGGGCGAGGTTTTCACCGTTTCCCTGCCGCTGACAGGCGCCTTCGATGTGAATCCCGCGGACGGCTCGGTCCGTAACACCATTCGGGGAGGGACGTACGGCAATTTCTCAACCCCGCGTATTCAGCGCGGAAAGTTGGTCGGCCCGACCGTCCCGGTACGTGAACTAAACCGACAACAAATGGGTCGCGACACAAATGGTGCCTCCCTGACGGAACAACCGCGCAGTGCCGACCGTCTGTAATCTATCTACTACCGCATCCGGCACGAAATTAAACGTGCCGGAAGCAGATATGCGTATTTCGTAACCAACGATGCAATCTCGGATTTTTTCTAACATTATTTCCTCGCGCCCCGCTCCCGTCAAAATCGCTTTTGATTTGCGCCGTGGCTCGCTCTCGTTTGCCGGACTTCTTGCCTTCGTCGTCATCGGCGGTATTGCAGGAGCGCAGGTGACCAACCCCGCACCGCCGACCGAGCAACCGTCGCAAAAGAACCCGGTGCCCCGTGCGGGAGGCGATGCGCAAAACCGTAACCGCGCCCACGATGACAAATACTGGGGCATCACGGACGCGAACCGGCGTTACTTTGAGAACCCTTACTCGCGCATACCCGATCCCGCATCGGTTGCTCAGGGTAACGGACGTCTCACCGCCGACGGTTGGCAGTTTCCACGCCTTGCTTCGCGCGATCCCGCCCGACAGGCAATAGACTTCGGCGGGGGCGTAGCCGCGGCGATTCCGGGGGGCGGACTGGCTGATAATGTCCGTTCCTTCGCCGCGCCCTGGACGACCGTGACCGGTCCTTCCACGAACGCGATAGACGGTGAGTATCAGCGAGCACCCGCCGTACCGCGTTTGGCGACGGCGATCCCGGATAACACGTTAGCCGCTGGTGCGCCCTACCCACAAAACACGGTGCGGTGGTTTCCGAATATCGGAGGTGCCGCGGACACATTGCGCCGGTTTAGCATCCGGATCTTTCTTCCGACGCCGGAACCGTTCCCGACCGACGGCACACTCGGCTCAGAAACTCGCGTGGAAGACGCGCGATATATCGTTTATTATCAGGTTCGAACTAATAATGGTGCTATCGAAACGCGCCGACGGATAATCCTTCGTGCCCAGAGTGGCTCCGGCTGGTTCACCCTTACGGACTCGAACAACCAACCGCTTCTATTCCCGATGGCGACCGAGGCGACGGGCTTAATCGGCGATCTTCGCCCCCGCGTGGAACTCGACAATACGACAGCGGGCGACGCCGGCCAGCGATTTATCGTCGCCGACCAGATTCAGTTTGTCCCCGCGAGTGAGTACGGCGAAATCAAGGCGCCGACTACCGTTACCCCGATTCACGGCGGACGCAAACTTGACACGGCGGCGATTCCCGCGCTG
>JACMMA010000347.1 GCA_014379275.1 Armatimonadota bacterium
TCGGGGTCTCGTTGCAGCGCACTGAGTCGTGCCTTTTCTAGCTCAAGGGAAAGGCGGCGTTGTTCCGCTTCGAACCGTTCGCGTTCCGCTCCCAGGCGCGATTGCACGTCCCGTTCGAACTGCGTTTTCGCGTCCCGCAGCAGTGTATCGTACTGATCACGGAGCGTCTTTTCTGCTTCCGCCTTAGCGGCAGTCACCGCGAATGTCGCAGCATTGGAGGATGCTTCCGCTCGCACCAGTTTTGCGCGGAGCGTTTCCACCTCGGTTTCCAAAAGTTTGGAACGTTCCGCGCCGGAAGCCGCTTCTACCTCGGCACGTTTCACGGCGCCGACGAGTTCTCCCATGCGTTTCTCAGGACCGGCTAAAGCAGTAACCTGTCTCTCGGCGTCGGCCAACAGAGCGCGAACAGATTCCGTCTCCTTTTTTGCTTCCTGCAAGGCTACATGGCCGGCTTCAGTCGCTCGGGACCGCGTTTGAGAAACCATCGCTTCCGCGACAGATGCTTTGGCGAGTGCGGATTCTGATTTTTCGCGCTCACTTTGTATCCGCTTCTCTGCATCGGCTATGGCGACTTCCAACCGCTTTACTTCCGCGAGACTGGAGTGAAGACGTTTCTCCATATCCCCCAACGCTTCCGTCTGAGAAACAGCCACATGCCCCACGCCGTTGGCGACCGCAATGGGTTGCTTGTTGTCCGTCGGGACCGCTACTTTATGTTCCGCAAGTTTCACCCCGGCATCAGCCAGTTTTTTTCTCGCATCGCTATATTTCATAGCGAGTATGAAAACTGCCACCGCCGCGAGAGCGAATAAAATCCACGCAATCATGTCTATCACTTAAAACAGACCCTTCCTCTTCAAACCACGTTGTTATGTTCATGCAATAATCATGCTACACAGCGCGACAAGGACCCGGTTTTTATACTGGGTTTTTAAATGATTACTTGATCAACATTATCTAATCGGCGATTCGCAAAGAAATACTTTCGGTTTGATGAAAATATTCACAACGCGAAACACCGGGAGGGGACATGATGGTATAATCGGACTACCGGGATGGCTTTTCGCCGCGACTGATCCCCGGAAACTTATTGCAAGGGCGAACACTTCCCGATGACTGCGCCGCACAAACATTTCCGCGCTTCCTCATTGACGTTCGCTGTCGGAGCGACATTCTTGACGTTCGCCGCGTATTCCGGCGGGAAGTATGTCCAAAACTCAGGACAGAGCATGTCGGCGCATGCGCATGCGCCGAAAACGCGCCTCGCTCAGGCAGGTCCCCCGTCTTTGTCGACCTCCCGGACTTCGACGGTTCGCGCCAAAAGTACCGAGTCCGATAAACGACTGCGCGCCGCGGTGGGGACATTCGCCCAGGTACATGACCTCGTGCGGAGCGAATATGTCGATGTGCTCCCCTCCGAACAGGCGATGAGTCATGGTGCGGTACGCTCGATGCTTTCGGCATTGGAGGACGAGCAATCGTATTTCGTGACCGCTTCGGAACGGCTCGTTTTCGACGCGGAAGGCGAAGGGCGTTTCGCCGGGATAGGGGCGGTCACAGCCATACGCGCCGCGAAAACAGTCGGCGGATACAACGAACTGCGACTCGTTGTGGTTGCACCGCTCCCCGATTCGCCGTCTGCCAGAGCGGGTTTACACACGGGAGACCGGATCACCCATTTGGACGGGCGCTATATCCTTGGTGACAACCCCTACCTGACTCCCAGTAAACTTCCGCAACCGTCCCCCGCTACGAACCTGACTGAGTCCAACCAGGAGGGAGACGAAATGTCGATCCAAAATGGGATCGGTTTGCTGGTAGCGCAGATGCAACTACGCCAAGGCACGAAGGGAACGCACGCCCTGATTGTCCATCGCCCCAACGTGGCGAAACCGCTACGAATCGTGGTCGGAAACGCACAAACCGCCGCGCCAAAATTGCTGGTACGCCGCGAAAAATCGAATGGTAAGGTCGCGATCTATTTTCGGGTGGGGGCTTTCACCGAGTCTGTTGCCGCCGAGTTGGAATCGGTGCTGCAACAGACCCCCCCGGACGATTGTATCGTTCTCGATCTACGGCAAAATCCGGGCGCCGGGTCGCTCGAAGTCGCGGAGCAGATCGCGGCGAGTCTGACTTCGACATCGGAGCCTTTCGCAATCGAGATCGGTGCCGGAGGAAAGCGCTCACCATTACCGCTTCCAATCAAGGAGTCGGTGAATGTAAAACGGGCGGTTTCGGTACTCACGGATGCAGGAACTGCCGGCTTCGCGGAAGCATTGGCAATCCGTCTTGCCGACAACGGGGCAACAATAGTCGGAACGGGACGGACATGGGGTGATGGGCGTTCACAAACATTATACCCGCTGCCCGACGGGTCCGCGTTCACACTGACGACCGGCAAACTGGTCAGCCCGAAAGGCACGCTCTGGGATGTGGTGGGGCTCGCGCCGCGGGTCGTTTTGCCAGGCGGCATGAGCGAGCCGGAAACTGTGGCACGGGCGGTCGCGGTCGCGGGACGCACCGGCAGTGCCAGCGTGGCAACGTCTTTACCGTCGCGGGAGGCGAATCATTGAATCTTTCGAAAGCACATTCGCGTATCGCACTGTTACTTGCCCTTGTCACGGCAGGATTCGTCAGCGGTTTTCATGCGAAGCCCACGAAAAATTCTTCATCGAATCCGAATTTTTTTGAGCGACAGGCGTTCGCCGCGGAAGACCCGACAAAATTACCGCCGACAGAAACTTACCTCGCCGTTTTAAACACGATCCGCACAGACTATGCGTCGCAGGCTCCGGGCGCAAAAGCACCCGACCTGATGCGGCTGACCTATGCCGCGATCGATGGCATGCTCGAAACGCTACACGATCGGTACACGGAGTTCTGGACTCCCCGAGAATACGCGCAAAATATGGAGGAGACGAGCGGTGTTTTCGCGGGCATAGGGACGACTTTAGACATCACTAAAGACGGTCGCGTCGTTGTGCTGGAGACGATTGAAAGTTCCCCAGCGGCGAAAATGGGGGTGTTTGCCGGCGATATTATCACACACATCAACAACCATGCCGCGAAAGGAAGATCGCTCGACGCGATCACCGACCAGATCAAGGGGGAACCCGGCACTGCGATCCGGCTTACCCTGGCGCGAAAGAACCATCAGGCACCGATTCAGGTGCTACTGACTCGTGCGATGGTGTCCTCCCCACTCGTAGAGTGGCGCATGCAGGACGCCGAAACCAAGATCGGATATGTGTCTCTTTCGATGTTCGGTGAGGCTGCGGATGTGCAATTCGCCGCCGCAGTGACGAAGCTGGAAAAACGGGGGATGCGCGCCATGATCTTCGATCTTCGCGATAATCCGGGCGGGCTACTCAATGTCGCGCAAGACCTCGCCTCCCGTTTCGTTGACAAAGGACCCGTGGTCTGGATTCAAGAAAAGAGTGGCAAAATGTCTCCGCTCCCCGTCGAGAAAAATAAACACCAGAACAGGTTGCATTCCGGGGACTATCCGATCGCGGTACTGGTAAACGGTAACTCCGCATCGGCAGCGGAGATCGTGGCTGGCGCGATAAAGGACCATCAGGTGGGAACCTTAGTCGGGACGCGCACTTTCGGCAAAGGCTTGGTCCAGACTATCTTCCCGCTCGACGACGATTCCGCGGTCAAGATCACCACGCAACGGTACTTCACCCCGAACAAAAGTGACATTAACAAACGGTACAATCTAAAGACCGGCGCACGGATCAGCGGGGGGATCATCCCCGACGTGCCGACGGAGCTGACCGATGCGGATTGGGAGCGCATGCGCGACGCACGCCGCTCCGCACCGCAGGACAAACTTGCGCAAGATAAGCAAGATCCGCAGATGCAAAAAGCACTTACCCTTCTGCAAAAGCAGTTAGAACCACAGTAGAGGAACGCATGGCGTACCGCACGGAAGAATTTGCCCGTGGTGATGGAGAGCGCGGAAACATGGACGAGTTTTCGCTCCCGCTGACTCGCCTCAATCCGTACGGGGATTATCCCAAACTGATCGGACCGCTCTCGCTTGAGCGAGACCTCGAAACACTCAGCGTTCGCCGCGAGAACGCAGGCGGTCTCGGGGTCGAGGTGTACATATTTTTCGCAATCGCCATGCTCGCCATCACCTTGATCGGATTTCTAGGCATGATGCAGGGCGGACAGTCGGCACAGGCGACAGGAACCATGGAGGCGACCCGTTCATTCGCGCCGACCAACAATCACTTCGCCCTGCTTTGGATTATCGGCATCGTATGTCTCCTGGTTGGGGTTCCTTTGTATATTAAAAAAGCGTACGGCGCGGCGCTGGTTTTCCTTTTCGACAAGAAATCGGACTATCTGTACGAGAATAAAATCAGGGTAGCCCCGTTGCACCGCGTCGAATGCATCGCTATACGGGAAACCAAGGATCCGGATGACCGATTCCTGTATCTGCTCGAAGTGTTGCACACCGATGGCCATGAACTTCTTTTGTACAATGGCTACGAGGAACGTCATGTGATGACACTGGCAAGTGAAATCGCCGGTTTCCTGAACTGCCGAACGAAATATACCGGCGTCAAAACGTAGGATAATCGCGTAGCGCGGCGTCCGCTTCTGATTGTGTGACTCCTCCTTCTTGCGTCAGACGGGCGATCACCTCGGGCAGGGTCCGTGTTTCCTCGCTCCCAGCGATCATCTCGCCGAGCACAACTTCCACATCAAGACCGTTCCGGATCGACTCCCGTAATTCACTCGTGTTTTGAACGACTTCATACGCGGGAACGCGCCCTATACCGTCGCTTTTCCGTAGCAACCTTTGATTCGTCACCGCGACAATCTGTTCCGACAGCGCGGGTTGGGCGCCTACCGGCAACGCGCGGCAGATGGTTGAAAGCGCCTGCGTGGCAGAAGCGGCGTTCGCGTTCGCGATGACAAGATGACCGACCCGAGCCAGCGTTAGTGCCGAGTGGACGGTTTGCGCGTCCGGCAAGTCGTTGAGGTAGATCACGTCCGGGTCCCCGCATCGCATCAGTAGTTGTAGCCCGGCGTCGTAATCCGGTACATCCTGCCCGATCAGTAGCGAGGAAACCAGCCCTTGTTCGCTCTGCAACCGGTGGGATTGCCA
>JACMMA010000348.1 GCA_014379275.1 Armatimonadota bacterium
AATTATTTTCAGATCAATGCCGAAGTCGATTATCGGACCAAACTTGACTGAGAATCTTAAGCACACTTTGGACTTTTTAGCGACGAAGGAATTATAAAGTAATGCAAATCAAACGCGCTTACACACTACTCGAATTTATGGTAGTGTTACTTATTTGCCTCGTTTTACTTTGCGTTATGGTTCCCTGCACTATTAGTGTCAAAGCGATAATGCACTCCCGATCTTGCACCATCGACATGCGTCAGCTATCCGCTGCAATGTCTATGTATATTGCTGCAATGTCTATGTATATTAATGATTACGATGGCGTGTATCCATCTCCCTATGGAGGCACCTTTGTTTCCTCTGATGATTCTATCGACAAATCTTATGGAGGTGAGACGTGGTCTGCTATGCTCGATTCTTACACAAAATCATCACCTGGCACACTTCTACACTGTGCTGCCGCGGATTTGAATCAGATTTCTGAACAAATGAGTGATAAACGGCTTTGTGGCTATGCTTACAACGCCGAACTCGCTGACAAGAGAATTCTATCAGCGCAGGGCGACAAAAAACAAGATGTTATGTTTGGGCATGACGATTCACATGTGGCTTTCCCTACCCTCACTGTAGTGTTAAGCGATGCCCGGTTGGGTGTCATTAGCATTAACAAGCCTGATATAAAGATTAAAGGAAGAGTGCGAGGGATTAGTGTTGCTGAATTGCAATCTTCAATTCAAGAGCAACCGGCAGGTGCAACGCGCCATCAGGGGGGCGCAAACTACGCCTTCGCTGATGGACATGTTCACTGGTTCAAGCCTGAACAACTGAGTGTGGACCCAAAATGCGATGGCAAGACGCCGGGGTTCGGTTTGTAGCATCTCGACACATTACTGCAAATTCACGGGGCTTGGGGATCACTTCCACCACGTTTTTGCTTGTTGTTTGCAACCAGATACCGAATCGCGGAGAACAAACCGTCAAATCGAAACGACGGGTCGATGTACCGTTCGATGACGTAAAACAGGAAATAGTAGAGGCGGCAGGACGACCAGACCAGCACCGCGAGCAGGAACGCGGTGCGCAAGTCGGGCGACCGGACGAACAGCCCCGCCGCGCTACCGACGGCTCCGACGAGAAACAACACCGCTTTCCCGTACATCGCGTTCGAGCTTTTCAGATCGGAGAAAAGGTTCATACATTCCAAACGGGAACCAGTGGCGAAAAGATACGTCTGCGGATTACGTTAATCATCAAAACCGATAAAGATTGCCGACAAAATCGCCGACTAAATTGGTCGCCACTATTGACGCCCGGTTTAGGCGTTGGTACAATACCGCAACAGGACCAATACTCCGAGCGATTCGCCCGGGATAACCGGTCTTCATTTCCACGGACACGATTGCAACCACGCGGCATGAACGCTCACGACAGCAAAAAATTAAACCTCGCTCCCCCCGCTTGCCCGACCACAGGCACGGCTTGTAGCCTCGATTGTCTGCCCAAAGGGACCAAGGGGCGTGTCGCCTCTGTCGCCGGTCCGAACCGGTGCCGCCTGATGGAACTGGGATTCACCAGCGGGACCGAGGTAGAAGTGTCGCGCCGCGCGGCGTTCGGCGGACCGCTCGAAGTGCGCCTGCGCTCCTACCGCCTCTCGCTACGTTGCGAGGAAGCCGCCGGGATAAGCGTGGAGCCAGCGTCATGAATCGTGCCGGAACCGTCCCCGAAACGGGCGCGGTTCATTCTTCTAAACCGAAACCGACCACCCGCAAAACCATCGCCCTAGTCGGAAACCCGAACTGCGGCAAAACGACACTCTTCAACGCCCTTACCGGAATGCGCCAGAAAGTGGGCAATTACCCCGGCATCACGGTCGAGCGCAAGGAAGGCACGTTGCGCCTCCCCAGCGGCGACACGATCACGCTGATCGATCTGCCCGGTCTCTATTCTCTCACCCCCCATTCGCCGGATGAACAGGTCGCCCGTGATGTCTTGCTCGGCTACCGCGCCGATACGCCCCGCCCGGACGCCGTGGTCAACGTCGTGGACGCTTCGAGCCTGGAGCGCAACCTTTATCTCACGTCCCAGGTGATGGACCTCGGTCTGCCCGTGCTCGTCGCTCTGACGATGAATGATACGGCGACCGAAATAGGTGTCCGCGTCGATCCGCAAATCCTGTCTCATTCGCTCGGCGATGTTCCCGTACAAGCAGTCAACGCGACGCGGAACGCCGGGATCGCGAGTCTGGTCGGCGCAATCCAACTCCTCAGCGATGCAGTGACACCGCCGCCCGCACGACGCTGGAGTCTGCCCGCGCTCGCCGAATCGGAAGTCGCCGAAATGGCGGCGTTGATGCAGACGCACGACGGCATCAGCCCCACGGCGGCGTTCTCGGAGGCGACATTGCTCCTCTCGCTCCCAGACGGTTCTGCGAGTCAAACGGACGCGCTACGTCGCCACTCCCCCACTGTACGCGAACACCTGGTACAGGATCTGGCGAATTTTCACGCGGACGGCATCGATCTATCACAAGCCATCGCCGAAGCACGATACGCCGATGTGGGGCGACTCGTACATAAATCGGTGCGCCGCGACGCACAGGCTCCCACCCTGACTCTTTCCGACAAGATCGACCGGGTCGTATTACACCGGGTCTGGGGATACGTGCTGTTCCTCGCGGTGATGGGACTCCTGTTCCAATCCATGTTCACCTGGGCGAGCATCCCGGCGGATTGGATCTCGGCGGGCGTGGACTGGCTCGGTCAAACCGTGGCGTCCGCCATGCCCCCGGGTGATTTGCGCGATCTCGTGGTCAACGGCGCGATTGCCGGGGTGGGAAACACGGTCGTATTCCTGCCGCAGATTCTGCTCCTGTTCCTGTTTATTTCGTTCCTGGAAGACACCGGCTACCTCGCGCGCGCAGCGTTCCTGATGGACCGCCTGATGAGCCGCGTCGGACTGCACGGCAAATCGTTCATCCCACTACTGTCTTCCTACGCCTGCGCGATCCCCGGCGTAATGGCGGCCCGGACAATCGAATCGTCGCGCGCCCGGATATTGACGATCCTTGTCGCACCACTGATGTCCTGCTCAGCGCGAATACCGGTGTATGCCGTGCTCATCGGGGCGTTCATACCGGCGTCGCCCGCCTTCGGATTGCAGATCGCAGGCCGGACGTTCGGCCCTTCGTGGCAAGCCGTCACATTGTTCGCCATGTATGCCCTCGGGACGGGTGCCGCCTTCGGGATCGCCGCGCTTTTCAACCGGACAATTCTGCGCTCCGAAGCCCCGTCGTTTCTGCTGGAAATGCCGCCCTATCGCCTTCCGTCGCTACGTTCCGTGGTGATGCGAATGGCGGAGAATGCCTGGACATTCGTCGCCCGTGCCGGAACAGTCATTCTCGCGCTGTCTATCGTTTTATGGTTCCTGTCGTCCTACCCCAAGCGGTCCGCCGACATTCCCCCGTCGGAAATTCTCCGTCATTCCTACGCGGGGCAACTCGGGCGTTTCATCGAGCCGGTCATCAAGCCGCTCGGGTTCGACTGGAAAATCGGGATCGGGCTTGTCGCTTCGTTTACCGCCCGGGAAGTTTTCGTCACCGCGATGGGAACGGTTTACAGTGTCGGCGACGACGTGGCGGAGGACGAGACGAAACTTTCCGTCGCGGTCGGCGAGAAGATGAAAGCGGACACCGACGAGCGCACCGGTCGCAGGACATTCACGCCGCTCGTGGCGATCGCCCTGATGGTGTATTACGTCCTCGCCATGCAGTGTATTTCCACGGTCGCGGTCGTCAAGCGCGAAACGAACGGCTGGAAGTGGCCCCTTATCCAGATCGCCTACATGACCGCGCTCGCTTGGGTTGCGGCGTTCGTCGTTTATCAAGGCGGGCGTCTGCTCGGATTCCAGTAGTCCGCTTACGCCGGTTCGGCCTCGATCAGTTTTTTGAGGGCGAGCAGTTCGTAAATGTGAGGTTGGTCTTTAACACGATTCGCAGCACGTTTCATCGCAATGAGATCGTCGATTGAAGCGACTGGGACGACAAATCCGCCCAAGTCCATCACTGTGGCGCGTGCTCGCAACCCCTCCAGCGAATCTATACCCGCGATGTCGCGCATCACATCTATTGCGCCAAGGTCGCTGTCAAGGTTCAAAAAACGCACCTTCCGCAACGTGTCGGTCGTAATCACGAAGTTTTCGTTACGAGGTCGCCCGATCACGCGGGCGTGAATCGTCGGCAGAAACGCGGCGAGACGTTCGAGGTTATCCGGCTCGATGGCATAAGCGAAGTCGGCATCGGTCGTCATATTGTTGGCACCATGCGCGCGCATCGCTAAACCACCAATCAACACGAAATCAATCCCCGCTTCATGAAACGATCGAACGGCCCTCTTGAGACGTTCCAACGTTTGTTCGATTTCGTTCAACAGATTGTCCTAACTGTTGCGCCATAACCAACGCGATACCAAGTTGATCCAACCGCTGTGAGGGCGTGAGTTGCAGATTTTCGCGCAGGCGAGCGAGGTCCACGCCGTTCTCATCCTGATCGCCCCAATAGTCAGGGTTCTCTTCCTGGAAGCG
>JACMMA010000349.1 GCA_014379275.1 Armatimonadota bacterium
CTATTGCAGATCCCGGCGGCGTTGTATTCGGACCGTTTAGAAAGCCGAAAACGGTTTGTCGCCTTCAATGCCGTCGCGGGGCGTCTGGTCTGGCTTCTGATCCTGGCTATGCCGTTTTTCGTGCCGGAAGCGTCGCGGGTCTGGGTGTTTGTTGCCTTGCTCACGGTATCTTCTGCCTTACTCACCATCATCGGTCCCGCGTGGACATCGTGGATGAGCGATCTAGTGCCCGCCGATGCCCGCGGGCGGTATTTCGGTCAGCGCACGATGCTCGCCGGGATTGTCACCCTGCTGATTCCGTTGCCCGCCGGGGCGTTCCTTGACCTCGCCGTCAAGTATCACCGCTTCGATGTACGGTGGGGGTTCGCGGTGCTATTCGCCATCGCCTGCGTAGCCTCCGTGGCGTCGTTCGTGATGCTACTGCGGCAGCCTGAGCCGCCGCGCGCCGCACCGACTGCGGACCGGGTCAACCCGTTTAAAGCCCTTTCCGCCCCGCTCGCCGACCGGAACTTCCGCGCCTTCATTACCTACTCGGCGGCGATCGTTGTTTCACAAACGTTCGCGGGTCAGTTCTTCGTCGCGTGGCAACTCGACCGTGGCGGACTGAACATGCCCTATCTGACGGTACAAGTCCTCGGCGCGGTCGCGAGCGGGGCGGCGCTGGCGACGACCCAGATCTGGGGCTATCTGTCCGATAAATTCGGCTCCCGCCCGCTGTTGCAACTGGCGACGATAGGGACCGTGATCGCGCCGATTCTATGGCTGTTCACGATCCGCGGAGCGTTCACCTACAATGTGGTGCTGATAGTCGTTTTGAATCTCGTCGCCGGGCTTGCGTGGGCGGGCGTCGGCCTGGCACAGTTCAACCTGCTTCTTTCCACGGCTCCTGCCGAATCCCGCTCGACCTATGTCGCCGTGTTCTCGGCGGTTACCGGGGTCGTCGGCGGTATCGCGCCGATACTGGGCGGCATCGCCATGGAACTGCTCAGGCCGGTGATGTTTTCTTTCGGGATTTTCAGCATCAACAACTACAAGATCCTGTTTTTCGTTACCGCGCTCATCCGCATCGGTTGTGTATTTCTGCTTTCCCGGGTCTTCGAGGAACACGGACGCTCGACACGCTATGTTTTGGACCAGCTTATTTCGGCACGCCCGGTTTCCTCCTTCCTTCGATTGCGCCAACTCGGACGCCCGGTACGTGAGGCGGAACGCGAACACGCGATCGAGCAGTTAGCCGAACTGCGTTCGCCGCTCGCCGTTGAGGAACTTGTCGCCGCCCTGGACGACGTTTCGCAGTCGGTGCGGGATAGCGCGGTACGGGCACTGGGCGAAATCGGCGATCCGCGGGCCGTTCCGGCTCTTGCCGCGAAACTGACCGACCCGGTTGCCGGGATTGGTGGTCTCGCGGCGGCAGCGTTGGGGCGCATCGGAGACCGCGCGGCAACCCCGGATTTGAACGTCGCGGTATGTGGTGAGGACGCGGAAGTACAGGTCGCCGCACTAAAAGCCATCGCGCAGATCGGCGATCCACTTTCACTCGCGGTGATCATCAGTGCGCTGGACGCCCGTCACCCGACGGCCTGCGAGGCAGCTTGTTTAGCCGTGTCTGCCCTCGCTCCGGAACTGCCGATGTCGGATACGCGCGCGTTGGTGCGGGACTATTTGCTTCCGCTCCTCGCCCCGGGCGCACCACGTGGGGTTCGTTTCGCCGCCGCTCGCGCGCTACGGGACGTGGCGAAAACCGGCGCGACACCGGAAACGGCGGTATTGCTTCTCTCCCGCCTGGCGACCGAGACAGATCCGGCTGTCGCGTCGCGTCTCGCATTCGCCCTGTCCCGTTTTGGCGGCGAAGGCGCAGACACCAATATCGCGTCGCTCCACGAAACCCGCACGGTGGCATTATTATCCGCACTCGACCGACCAGGGATGACCGGACTGGCCTACAAACAAACGCTTGCCGGTGTGGCAGAAATGGGATTGGGAGAGGAAGCGTTTTATCCCTATCTCGGCTTGAACGAATCGGCGCGGGATCAAACCGTCAACAAACTCGCCGAGGAGATCCGTCGACTTTTGCACAAAGCCGGTGCCGATACGGACGCGCCTTCCGTTAACGCGGCGGTCGAAGCGTACACGGAAGGCGCACACAGGGAAGCGGTCCGTTCTGTCGCCAGATTGAGCGCCTTGCACACGATTCCGGACGGGGAGACACAGCGCCGTGCCGCCGCTGTTCTGGGAGCGATGGCACGGCGCCGGGGCCACGATGCGGAAGCGCCACAACCGGAAGAATCATTACTCGCACTACTACTTGCGAAAACTGCACTCGGTGAGGGGGCGTAACACCGCACCCCGACGGTTTATTGCTTAAAAACACACCGCCCGCCGATATATGTCCCACGAACGGTAAGCGAATCGTCCACCAGCACAA
>JACMMA010000350.1 GCA_014379275.1 Armatimonadota bacterium
CCGCGACAAAAAACGAGACCGCTTCCGACCGCATTCCGCAGGCTATCAGGGAGCCATCGGATCGATACATCCCGCCGAAATTGCCCGCCCTGTTGCCCAAGCCGGTTAAGCCGCCGGTAATGATGGCAAAATCCCTCGTCCCGGCTCCCCTCTCCCCTCCGGGGGGGAAGGCGGGGGGCATACGCAAAGGGTTTCCCGCCGGGCGAACCGTCCCCAGTAGCCCTGCCCCCGCCCTCCCGTCCGAGGGAGGGCGGGCATCCATGGCATACCCGGGGAGCCAGAGCGCCGCTTCGGACGAAGGCAACATGTACGTGTCCGTCACCGGCGACAGCATTCTGCCTCCGGAAAGCGAGAGCTACGACGACCTGACAGTCACCGTGGAACGCAACGTGCCGGACACCGTACCCGGTAGTGCGGAAGCCGCGGCGTTGCACGCGATCCCGGTGCCGACCGCGACCCCGAATCCTGCGGACGCGGGAACGCTCCCTGTCTGGACTCATGTGCGTGTGGAAACCGGTGAGGAACCGGTGCTAACGCTTACCGCGTTGCATTAGAAATCAAGAAGGTAAAGAAAATGTATCCGAATATACTCCGTTCTAAATCCGTTCGCTACGCCGCCCTGGCGGCGATTCTCCTGCCCGCATTCTTGCCTTGCACCGCCCGCGCCGTGCAGCAACCCGAAGACGAGTTGGTGCCGTTCGCAGAGCCGACCCCGTTTATGCCGTTCCACCACGGGGAGCACGAGGACGGCGACGTGCTGTTTTCGCTCGACGGCTACGACGGCTTCAGCAGTTCCAGCACGGTGGAGTCGCTGGATGAGGAAGTCAAGCGCCTTGACGAACGGATCAAGGAGGCGGAAGGCGCCTTGAACGCGGCGCGCAGGGGCGGCGATAAAGTGAAGCTGTTCGCCGCCGAATCGCGCCTAGAATCACTCGAAAAATCACGTGCCGCATTGCGCAAGGCTATCGAACGCGCCAAACGTCTCGCGCCGCTCCAGAAAAAGGTAGACGTCAAGTTCGAAAACGCCACCGTGGCACAAGCCGCCGAAGCCCTATCGCGCGCGTCCGGGGTCCAAATCAAAGTGGACGACACGATCCCCGACACGACCCGCCTGACCGTGGAGGCGCGGAAAGTGCGTCTCGTGACCGTGCTCGAATCCGTGGCGCGTCAGTCCGGGCTGACGATCGAACCGATCAACCTGGAAAAAGGCGACATCGGGGTGGAACTCATCGCCCCGCCCCTGCTCCGCGTCAACGACACCGTACAAAAATTCGCCACGTCGCCGTCCCCGTGGAGCGATAAATGGGGCACCCCGCCAACAAGCCGATATATCTACACCTCGGGCTTGCCACGGGGATGGAACTACGCGAACGGCGAAGGCAGGACGATACTCCGCGCCCACGCGGATGGCATGTCGGCAGAGATGATGGGGCGAAGCGCAGAAGCACTGCGGAGAAGCGCGGAAGCGATGCTGAGAAGCGAGGGAGCAGTAGCAAGAAGCGAGGGAGCGAGGATTGCGGGCAAAGGTTACACGACCGTTTTCACCGACGAAAAGGGGACGACCATCGCAGTTTCCAAGCCCGGCACGGTGACCGTCGTCGAGGCGGCGAAGAACGATAAAAACGAGGACGGGCACTGGCGCACCGTTTACGCGCTAAAAAATGGCGAACTGGTCCAGCAAAGCCGTACCTGGGAAAAGGCAAAATAATGGTGGATAGCCCCCCCGCCCCCTCCGTCTCCCCCAGTATTGGGGGCGGGGGGGCTTATCCACCGACCCGCTTACTATGCCGCGTCCGCCCCTTCTGTTTCGCTCGCCTTGCCGCCCGCGAACTTCTCGACGTACGAGCATTCGACGTTCGCGCACTTGATTCCCGTGATGCGCCCCCGGTATCCGGTTTCGTGGAGCAGCCCGCCGCATGCTGGGCATGGACGCTCCGTCAGCGGCTTGCCCGACAACGAGAACTTGCACTCCGGGTATCGGTTGCACGGGTAGAAAATACCCATGCGTGATTTCTTCTCGCCGAGTTCGCCGATCTTGCAGCCGGGGCACTTCACTCCGATGCTGACCGGTTTCTCCTTGTGGATGTACTTGCAGGTCGGGTAGCCGGGGCAGGCGACAAATTTACCGAACCTTCCCATGCGCTCGACAAGGTTCTTCCCGCAGTTCGGGCACTGAACATCGAACTCGACCGGGGGCGGCGCCGGTTCGCCGTCCACGCCACCCGCCTCGGCCTTCGCGTCCAACCGGTACTTGCACTCCGGATAGCCCGTACAGGAATAAAACGCGCCGAACCGCGACACCCGCTTGATGAGCGGCTTGGCACAGTCGGGGCAGATCTTATCCGTCTGCTCGACCATCTTCTCCGACTCTTTATCCGCTTTCTTGAGTGTGTCGGCGAACGGGTCGTAGAACGCTTTCATCAGCGAAACATAATCCTGTTCGCCTTCCTCGATCTTGTCCAGCCGGTCTTCCATGTCGGCGGTGAACCCGACATCCATGATCGTCTGGAAATTCTTCACCAGGTAGTCGGTCACGGCGAACCCCAGGTCGGTCGGGTAGAACCGCTTTTCCTTGAGTTCGACGTAGCCGCGATCTTGCACGGTCGAAATGATCGACGCGTACGTACTCGGTCGCCCGATGCCCTGCTCTTCGAGTGCCTTAACCAGCGTCGCCTCCGAAAAGCGCGGGGGCGGTTCGGTGAAGTGCTGTTTCGGAAACAGTTTTTGCAGGTCGAGCGTCTGACCTTCGTTCAGCGGCGGGAGCGGCGGCTTCTCCTCGTCGTCCGCGTCGGTCTGCTTGTTCGGCGCGGGCGTCTCGTCTTTTCCTTCCGAGTATACGCGCAGGAAACCGTCGAATTTGATCGTCGAACCGGCGGCGCGGAACGTGTATGCGTTGGCGTTGATATCGGCAGTGACGACATCCATCACCGCCGGGGTCATCTGCGACGCCACGAAGCGCAACCAGATCAGTCGGTACAGCTTGTACTGATCACTCGACAACTTGTTTTTCAGCGCGTCCGGCTCGCGAAATGTCGAGGTCGGGCGGATCGCTTCGTGCGCGTCCTGCGCCGATCCTTTGGTCTTATACACGTTCGGTTTGGCGGGCGCATACCGCTCGCCGTAGCTCGTCAAAATGAACTGCCGTGCTTCGGCTTGTGCTTCGGCGGCGATGCGGGTCGAGTCGGTGCGCATGTACGTAATCAGACCGACCTGACCGCCGTCCGCGCCGAGGTCGATCCCCTCGTATAACTGCTGCGCCACACTCATCGTCCGCTTCGAGGAGAAGCCCAACTTGCGCGCCGCTTCCTGCTGGATCGTGGACGTGATGAACGGCGCCGTCGGGCGCCGCTGCCGTTCCGATTTTTTGACCTTGGTGACCGTGTAGATCGCGCCTTTCAGGTCCGTCAAAACCTTGTTGGTCTCGTCCTCGGTTTTGAGTTCGATCTTCTTGCCGTTGAACTGCGTCAGCCCGGCGTCGAAGGCTTGCGGCTTCTTCTCGTTTTGCGGCATCAGGGTCGCGGTGAGGGTCCAGTATTCCTGCGGCACGAACGCCCTGATCTCGCGTTCGCGGTCCACGATGATCCGCACGGCGACCGACTGTACGCG
>JACMMA010000052.1 GCA_014379275.1 Armatimonadota bacterium
CTGCTGATCTTGAAGTAAACCGTCTGCCCGATCAGGTCCGGGTCATCGATAGCAACAACCCCGCTGCTGTCGGTGTAGAAGCGGATGTTGTTCGAGGTGCGCAGTTCGACCAGCGGAACGCCGCGCCCGGTAGCCTCGTCCACGACCGAGATTCCGTACCGTGCGGCAGGTGCCTGCGCGTAGATCGGTGCCGCGAGAAACGGCATAAGCACGAGAGGAAGCAATCGGTACGACTGCCACGAGTTCAAGGGTTTATCATCAGCCATTTCAACGTCCGGGAACCCATCATAACTACTCCTTCCACGTGCTAAGTTCCGCGTCAATATACTGCCCGCCAGTAGTCGAGTGACAGTGAATTGCAGTGGGGTTCTTGACGGGTTTCAGTACAGCACGTCTAGCGGGTAGGAGCGGGGGCTGGTCGTAATCCCCGGTGAAACCCACGACACGCGCCGCGAGAAAGGCTATTTCCACGCGAAGGTAGCGACGGCTTTGTCGAACGCCGGTTTGTATTTCGCCGCATCGGCGGTTTTGCATTTCAGCACTATCTGGCACGGCTTACCGCTCTTAACACTGACGAACGTCATTTCGGTGTCGGGTTCACTCGGACGGGCGTTGTTCGTCACAATGACGACGCCCGGCACGGCTCCCGATCTGACCGACTTGTCGCTCACAATCGTCATCTGGTCGCCGTTCTCTCTGGCTAAGGTTCGCACCTTCTCGGCGAGCGATTCCAGCGTGGAACCGTCCGCCACGTAAACCGTGGCGAGGCTGACAAGCACCCGTCCTTGTGTCGGCTCGGTCAGCGTGTAGCGCACGCGCCCCATGCTTTTTTCCGCGTCATCGCGCTTCCAGCCTTTCGGCGCGACGAACGAAAATCCGGTCGGGCTGACATATTTCGCCTGTGCGTGGGCGGGGCGCACCGTGGCGATCCCTGTTCCGAGTGTGCCGGTGGCGATAAAAACGCCCGCTAAAATCCATCGGGTGCGAAATCGTGTGATAAACATTTCGTTCTCCTTCGTCACTTTGCTCGGATTGTATACCCAATCATCCGTTCTATAAACCTGCTCACGGAATGATTAGCCCATCGGCGAACCGTCCGCGCAGTCGGCGTCGGGGCATAGGAGAATCATGTCGCCGGGTTCGTCTGGTGAAACGATGCCCAGCACCAGCACTTCGGAACGAAACCCGGCGATCCGGCGCGGCGGAATATTAGCCACACCCAAAACCGCCGTGCCGGAAAGCGATTCCGGCGAATACCGGCGCGTCAGTTGCGCCAACGATTGCGCCATGAGCGCGAGAGGGAGTTGGAGGTACATCTGCCGCGTATTCATAGCTGTTTCTAACTGGGCGGGAACGTTTCAACGTCCGAAAAATGACCGAGAACCTACCTTCACTACTCCTTCACCGTGCTCAAGCCCGCATCGATATACTGACCGCCGCCGGTCTGGTGGCAGTGGATCGCGATCGCGTTTTTGCCCGGTTTAAGCGCCGCGCGACCTTCCGGCGTTAGCGCCGTAAAATCGTAGTTGCCGGTGAAGCCCGCCATCCGCGCCGCGAGTACGCCGTTGATATAAATCTCGGTGTCCTCGTCGTGGTGCAAGTATAATTGCAGGTTGTCGAACTTGCCTTCGGGCATCGTGAACTCGCGGCGGATCCAGATGTCGGCGCTGTTCCATTCGGTGCGTACCACGGCTCCCGGCGTGCCGCCCGTACCAAAGCCCGCCTCACCCGTTTTCCACTTGGAGTCGTCGAAGCCGGGTTGGAACCAGTTCGCGGACGGCATCGCGGTCGTGTAGCGCCAGGTGATCCCTTTTTCTTGCGCGGACGGTACCACGGTCGTGACCGTCGGTGGCTCCGGGATCGGCGCCCAGCCGCGCGCCGTGTTCTTGTCGCGTTTCACCCATTTCTGCCAGGTCGCGGGATCGTCCAGCATTTTGATGAACACGCCGCCGACCACGGTCCGCGCCTGGAAGCCTGACATTTTCTTCGGTTCACGGGTTTCATGCCAGTCGTTCATCGGTACGCGATCCGGAGTTGCGTTCAGGTAATCGTATACCGGCGTCACCAGCGACGTGAAATCGCTCTTATTAGTGCTGAGTGTCGCTGTCCAGATAGTCCAGTCGAGCTTGGTGTATCCCGCGCGGTTATCGAGCGGCAAGCCGTACTTATTCATTTTTGTACGGTAGTACGCCATTTCCTTGTCGACCACCGATTCTGGGAATAGGTTCAACCCGAGAATGCGGTCCCAGACAAGGTTATATTTCTGGCTCCAGGATTCCGGTTTGTCGAAAGCGAGACGATAGTGATCGCTACTGTCGCCTTCTTTGACCCAGCGTGCGGCAAAATCTTCTGCTGTTTTGCGGTACTTGGCGGCGCTCGTTTTGTCGCCGCGCAGGTCGCTGAGGTAGGCGTACGCGCCCAGCGCCTCGATCGCCTTCGCGGACAGGTTGACGTTGTGCGCCAGGTGCCCGGCGAAGTCGTCGGTGGAAAGCTGGCTCTCGGGGTCGAAGCCCTTATCCGCCAGATACTCGGCCCACTGCGTGATCTTCGGCCAGTACGGGGCGACAAAGTCGGCGTTCCCCTCGGATTTCGCCAGTGCCGCCAGCATCAGGAGCATGTTGCCCGACTCCTCCACCGGCATCTGGTTGTCCTCCGTACGTTCGCCGCCGCCGTACACCTGGCCGTTGGCGACCGGATACGTCCCCAGATCGTGCGGCGCGAACGGCCACTTCCAGCGCGGCGATACCGAGTATTGGAGCAGGGGCACCAGCGACGCCTTGACCAGTGTGGGACTGAGTAGGAGCAGTTGCGGCGACGCGGGGTAGATCACATCCACGGTGGCGATACAACCGTTGCTGAAATTCTCTTTGGAGAACGAGAGCGGCTGACCGTTCGCGTCCGCGACCAGCTTTTGCCCGGCGAGCGCCTGACGGTACGCGAGCGCGGCGATCCAGGCGTATTCCTTCCCGCCGACGCGGGTCAGGTCGGCCATCAGTTCGGTGTCGAAGTCGCGGCAACGTTTTTGCAGTTTCGCGTAGTCCCGGTCGGCGGTTTGTAGCAACTGGTCCGCCGTCATGCCGCTCCGGCGCCAGTAGGGACGGAGCTTGCGGCGGAAAAACGTGATCGAATATTCGTCGTCGTATGCCACCATCAGATAGCGGGACACCGGCTTCGCCGCCACTTTCCCCAGATCAAAGACGAACGCCGAGACGGGTGCTTCCTCGCCCGCCGGGCGCGGCATCCGGGTATCATCCCGTACGGGGATCTGCCCGTTTTTCGCGAAC
>JACMMA010000351.1 GCA_014379275.1 Armatimonadota bacterium
AGTATGGAGAGGTCGCATAGTGGTCTAGTGCGCTCGCCTCGAAAGCGAGTGTGGTGATGAGCCACCGCGGGTTCGAATCCCGCCCTCTCCGTGAGCAAAGCGGGGCGGATCATGTATACATGATCCGCCCCGCTTTGCTTGGGTTTCTAGCCGCTGATTTTTGCCAGGGCGTCGGTAGCGGCCTCGGCTGTCGCCGGATCTGGGGAAGTTGTCAGCGATTCTAATACCGGTTTCGCGCGCACATCGCCGAGTTCACCGAGTGCGACCACCGCCCATCGTGCTCCCGGCTTACCAGATTGTGCTGTTTGCGCCACGGTCTCATAGGAGGGCAAACCGATCTGAGATAGTGTGCGAACCGCATAATATGCGGTAGTGTCTTCTGCATCACTGAGTAGTACCGCGACTGCGGGTACCGCGACTGCGCCCAGTTTCACCAGAGCGCGTTGTGCGGCTTCGGCAACGGCTCCGTCCTTGTCACGCAGTGTGGTGACGAGCGGGCCGATTTCGGCGGCGGAGCGGGGAGCGGCGTTCGGTTTCGCCAGAATATCCCCGATCGCGGTGGCGGCTGCGGCACGCACCCCGGCATCGGGGTCGGAAATCGCCTTCGCCGCAAGGTCCGTTTTTGTCATACCCGACGTCGCGAAAGCCGCGCGGGCACGAACTGCCGGATCCGGGGAGGCAAGGCCGCGAGAGATCGCCAACCGCGCGGTGGCGTCGTTCGTGGCGGCAGCGCGCGCCAGCCCCGATGCGGCGGCATCGGCGACGGCAAGGTCGAAATCGGAAAGTGCGGTCACCATGGCATTGTTGGCGTCCGTGGTTCCGAAAGCGCCGAGCGTCACTGCCGCTGCCGCGCGGGCCGACGCGTCGGTATCCGGGTTTGTTAGCGCGGCTCGCAGTACCGGCTCGCCGATGGGATGGGCGATGTTGGCGAGCGATGTTAGCACCGCACGCTGCACATTGGGGTCCGGGTCTTTTTCGAACGGGAGCACCGCCTTGGCGGCTTCCTCGACCTTGTACTTACCCATGATCTCGATCAGTTGCAGTTTCGCCGCCGCAAGGTCATCGGGCTTGTCTTTGAGTTTGTCGAGTTCCGTCAGGGACAGATACGGGGCAACTAGTCCGACGGTGCCGGGGCCGATTCCCGCCAGGATATCGCCCAGCGGCGCGCGCAGGGCGCTATCGCCGAGCCGAGCCGCCATTTCGGTTTGCATCTTAGCACCGATCAGCTTCAACGCTTCGCGCGATTGGTCGCGGATCCCACCGTCCGCGTCTTTCGCGGCATCCAGAAGCGGGTCCGGATACAGAGTCCCTACCGACGCCACAGCGGCTTTCGCGGCGTCGCGTACCGGGTGCGTCTTCTGCTGCATGGTCTCGGTGTCGGGGTCTTTAAGCATCTGCAAAAGTTGCTTGAATGCCGCCGGGTCCTTCCCCGGTTTCGCCATCTCGGTGAGCGAACGGATCGCACTCAGGCGCGTTTTCGGCGGCGCACCGCCTTGGAGCGCGTCGAAGAGGACATTCCGCGCCATCAGCTCGCGAACACCGGAATCTGCCGACGTCCCGCCCTGAGCCACTTTCCCAAGTGATCCTCTGGTCTGGATGTTGCCGATCGCGAAATTGCCGATTCCCAGCGCCAGAAGGGCGAGTAAGCCCCAACCAATATATTTACGTGGTGTCATAATTTTCCTTCATCCTTGCGGTGCAGGCAACGCTGCCGCAAAACGATCACGATGCGGTGGCAAAAAATCCGATCGCCAGCCCCGCGCCAGCTATCAAGACAGTCAGCCATAAGCGCCATAAAATGCGGGCGGTGACGGCTTGTAGTACCAGAAACGCCATCGGAAACGCGAGCAGGACAATCGCCAAACCGTCCGGCTGAAAATTCCGACCGTTCATATTCGCCACCATGCCGCCGATGCAAAGACCGCCGATGCTTATCGGAACTATCGGTAGAAGGCGCGCAAGCCACGACATCCGAGTCCCGACCGCAATCAGGAACAGCATTGCCGACAACACTCCCGCCGTCGCCCCCGCCAGAAAGAGGAACATCATCGGATCGTTCTGGCTTTGTGTACCGGGCAACATCGCCGAGAACACGGCGACGCCGCTCGGCGAGACGGCTAATGCGAGAGCGGGCCAGTACCACCATCGGACGCCTGTATCCGCCCTGCCTTTACGTTTCTCGTCCTCCGGCGCCGCCGGTATCTCCGCCGCCGGGGCGGGACGTTGGGAGGGGACATTTGTTTCCTGCTCTCGCTCGTCGCGCCGCTCAGGGGGCGAAGGACGCGGTGCGAAAAAGCGTGGTGCAACCACTGTCCCTTGTTCGGTTTCCGTCTGCTTCGACTTCGGTTGCGGCACCGGAGCGTCGCCCTGCGCCCGGTCCAGAAACTCTTTCAACAAGCGATCCGCCGATTCCCCCTGATGACCGCGTCGAAACAGGTCCCCGGCTAAATCTCCGACATAAACTTCGCCAATGCCGCGCAAAAAGCCTTCAATGCGACCGTCCAGCAGTGCACGGCGCGATTCTTCCCAGTTTCGGGCGGCGGTACGGAGCAGTTCGTCGAGCGTATACACGATCTCGCCTGTGGAGGTAAACACGAAAGCGCCGCTGTTCGCGCCCGGAATCGGCGGGGCGAAAACCGGCATTTGAACGGTCCGCTCCCCCATCTCTTTTCCGACCGACGGGGGACCGATGATGGGGGGGTGAACGCCCTCGCCCGGATTCGCACCGCCGGACCGCGCGGAATCGGGAGCCAGCCGGGCGACACGGACGATTGCGTCCATGAACTCCTGCGCCGACCCGAATCGCGCCTCCTTATCCTTCGCCAGGGCGCGGGACAATACCGGGTTCCATTCCGACGACAGAGCGGCATTGACTTCGGTCGCGGCGGGCGGTTCGTCTTGCTCCACGGCACGTTTCCAGGCGAAAGGGTCCTTGATGCGCTGAACGCTGAACGGACGCCGCCCGGCGAGCATCTCGAAAAGTAATACCCCGACCGCCCACAGGTCGGAGCGTCGGTCGCTGGACGCGTCCTCGGAAAAATCCTCCGGCGCCATGTAGGGGTAGGTCCCGCCGCCACCCGCGACGGAACCCGTTCCGAGCGCTTCCGCCAGCCCAAAGTCGGTCAGTTTTACGACGCCATCATCGCCGATGAGAATATTGGCCGGCTTGACATCACGGTGGATGATGCGCCGTTCGTGTGCGTAACCCAGTGCATCGAGTACCGACACGGCGATCCGCGCCGCTTCTCGTTCGGGCAACGGCTCCCCGGCGCGTTCTTTCAGAAAGGAGGCAAGATTGCGACCCTTCACCAATTCCATATCGAGCAGGATAATATTACCGGCGGCCACATCCACAGAATGAATGCGGACGATGTGCGGATGTCGCAGTCGATCTAGAACCCGCGCTTCGTCCAGAAGTCGTTCCGTTTCCGGGCCGTCAGCGCGGATTTCCTTCAGTGCCACCTGGCGGCGAAGCAGTGTGTCCCACGCGAGGTAAACCACGCCGGAGGTGCCGTGCCCCAGCACATCCAAACGTTCATATTTACCGATGGTTCCTGCTGCCAACTTGCTTGCTCTTTCCTTTTCTCAAAACTAGGGTGTCGCCGACGCTTTCGCTGTGGGCGATGCTGCCGTTGCCTTCGGACGCGGCGAGGTGTTCGGACTCGGTGACGCGGTTCCCTTAACAATCGGAATCGCTTCTAGTTTTTTGATCTCGCTGTCGTAGATGACATACAGGTTGCCATCTTCGTCGACGGTCAATGCTTCCGGTCGCTCGGTGCTTTTTTTCCGGAAAAGGACCTGACCATCCCGACCGATTTTTTCGATCAATTTGCGTGCCGGGTAGGATATATAAACGTTCCCCTGTAAATCGGTGGCGTAGAACACACGCGATGAGGGGACCGGCGTCGGCGGCGGAGTCGGTACATCGAACGTTGCGACAGCACGAACGGGCTTCCCGGTTTTCGATAAAACAGTTAATTGTCCGGTGGAATCCGTCACGAATAGGATTCCTACTTTGGGAGAATAGGAGAGAAGATCTCCGCGCACGGAGTACGTCGTGTCTCCGAAAGCGACAGGAGGATTGTACTTCATCTTGGAGTAGTCCTTGATTCGGATGACGTTTCCCGTCATAGTGCCGCCGGGCGAAGTCGCGACCACGGGTGTCGGAGTTGGCGTCGGTGCGAGCATACGCCCGATATTCTGGCGAACATCTTTCGCGGCTGCCAAAATCGCCCCGACACCCAGTGTAAGTATGCCGACGAACGCTAAGAAACCGACGAACGGAGGTGTGCTACCGGCTCGCCGCCCGCCGTTTGAGCGAGCCACGTCCATGTTTACCACATCGGGGCGTTTCGCCGGACGCCGTTCTTCGAGGGGTACTACGACCGGCCTTTCCGCCGCACTCGTTTTGACTGCGGGTGCCATCACGATAGTCGTGTCCGGGCTCGATTCCATGACTCGCAGGACGACCACGGTGATGTTATCGGACCCCCCACGCTGGTTCGCGGCAGCGACGAGAGATACCGCGGCTGTTTCGGCGGAGGACGCACTGCTTTGCGCGAGGATCGCGGCGATTTCTTCGTCATCGATCATCGTGTTCAAACCGTCGGTGCAAAGTAATAAGACGTCACCGACCGCGACCGTTTCGGATTGAATCTCCGGTTGAATATTGCCGTCGATGCCGACCGCACGGGTGATCATGTTGCGGAAGCGCGATACGCGGGCTTCGGCCTCACTGATATCCCCTGCACGAACGCGCTCGGCCACGAACGAGTGGTCGAAGGTTAGGCTGGTCAGCACTCCGTTTCGCAACCGGTAGAGCCGCGAGTCGCCCGCATGCGCCACGGTCAGCGTTTCCCCTTGAAGCAGAGCGGCGACGACTGTCGCCCCCATCAATGGGGTAGACGATTTGGGAGCCGGTGCAGACTTGCTGTAATCCCCGCGCTTCGCCGTGGGCATATCTGCCTCTTCTTGCTTCGCCGTTTCTTCCGCTTGTCGACGTACCGTTTCGGCAATGGCATAAACGCGATCATTAGCGCGGCGGAAGGCTTCGCGGAGCGCATCCTCCGGCGTGTCGCCCGCATTGAGACGTTCCCGTAGCGTTTCCTCGATTACGGAAACCGATTCCTCTGAGGCGATGTCTCCCGCCTGTAAGCCACCCATGCCGTCGGAAACCACGATCGCGGCGTCGGTCTGTGGCAGATCAAACAAACCGTAAGCGTCTTCGTTTGCCGAACGTTTGATACCTTTATCGGTCAGCGCAGCGATGTCAAGGCGGGGAAATTTTGAGGTGGCGGGAGGGGTCATCGAAAAGGGAAAATCCTGTACAGCATCGGGCTATCAACGGCTATTGCCGTTATCACGGACAGTTAAATACAACAACATGACGGCGAACAAAACAAGCAACGCGGCGAACGCGACACGCAGAAACAACACCAGACTTGTGCTCGCGACCACTTCCATCTTATCCGATTCGCACCGTGTACGGCGAACCGGTACCGAAAATCACGCTGTCACCGTCGCGCAACGTGATCGGGTACAGCGGCGGGATTCTTTCCCCGTTCACCTGGGTTCCGCCGGGGGTGTTCAAATCCTCGACTGTTAGTTTCCCGACGTCCGATATTTTCAGGCGGGCATGTTTGTCGGAAATATTGCCGCCCGTGATCGCAAAATCGGCGGTAACACTCCGACCGGCGCTCATTTCCGAGGCCAACCGCTGCACCTCACCGTTCGCGGAGACGAGGGAGGCTCCCATATTCCCCCCGGAAGGCGGCTTCGGTGGCACGATGGGTTGCGCCGCGGTCGCAACGTTACTCGCCGGACGGAGTGTCAGGGTGGTTTCGCCCAGCCGAATCACGTCGCCAAAGTTTAACGGATGCGCGACATTCGGTGCCAACGGGGCTTCGTTCAAACGACTGCCGTTGGTACTGTTCTCGTCGTAATACACGAACGCACCGCCTTCCCACGCGATGCGACCGTGTTTCTTCGAAACCTGACTATCGTTAACGACGACATCATTCCCGGCCTGGCGGCTACGCCCGATCGTCGTGACACGGGGACCGAGGGGGAACGCTTCCAGGGAGCGTCCTTCGCCCGAACGCACCAAAAGAGTTGCTAGCACCGCGCCGCCCGGACCGAATGCGGCAGGAACGGTCCCAGGTTCCTCGTCTGATGGAGATGACACCGGCAGGGAAGCGGGTAGAGGTGGGGTTCTTACCTCAGGTTTCGTTCGGGCAATCGCATCGCTTCCTTTGACAGGTTCCTGCCCGCCACTTTCTTTATCTTTTTTTTGGACGGATACATCAAACCGGCAAATCACCTGAACCCGTTCCGCATTCGGATCGCCGGTATCGGCTTCCTCAATGACGAAAAGCAACGCGCCGCGAGTGCGATACCCGTGCTGGGCGATGGTCCGCGCCACAGCAGTCGCCAATTCTTCCGCACTGAGAAAGGCGCGCAAGTAATCGCGCTCCGCGTCCGACGCGACCGCGATCCGCAGCGTGTAGGCATTGGGAACATAGACCTGTCCATCGAGACCCTCGCGCCGTCCGTCTTCCATCGCCCCGAGGAT
>JACMMA010000352.1 GCA_014379275.1 Armatimonadota bacterium
CATCAACAAAAGAAGCGGCTTCCCGGACTGGGGAGCCGCTTCTTGCTTTCTAGAGGCCAGTCACGTTGTCCGCCGTGACCGTGAAGTTCGCGGTGAACTCTCCTTTGCCGTCGTCGACCACTCCCGGAAACGATTTGAAGATGACGTTCTCGCCGCGCAGTTTTACGGTCTTTCCGCTCACCGATTCGATCACCAGCTTGCCGCTGATTGGACGCCACTGACGGATTTTAACCGACAGACCGCTTATCTCGCTGGTCGAAATCCCGACACCGCCCGGTATGGTAAGCGGTCCGAGCCCCGTGTTCGCGTCCTCAACGGATAACGTCGTCGGCGCAATCTTGTCGGCGCCGCGCAGTACGTATAACAGGTTCAATGCCCCGGTGTCGTCGTCGGTTTTCTTTTCCGTAGCGATGAACAATCCGTAAGATCCCATGCTGGTGGTGTGCGTCGTGGTCTTGATGGTCATACTCTGTATCAAGGACTCATTCAGGTTGCAGTCCACGCTACGGCTGATCACCTGAAAGGAAACGGCGCCCTCCGCGACCGGCGTCGGAGTTGGGGCGGGCGTCGGTGTCGCGCCGGGAGATGGGGAAGGCACCGTGATGGCTCCGAACACGCCGGTGTACGTCTCGCCCGCCGCGGTGAGTGTATAGCCGCCGCCAACGCCGCTCGTGTCGGGCAACGTGCCGCCGACCGAAAACGGACCCGATCCGGGGATATCGCCGACCATCGTGAACGCGCCGGTGATCGGGTCCACGGTTCCGCTGATATTGAAAGTTCCCAGAGCGAAACTATATGCTTGCCGTGAGCTTCCCGCGATGGTAATCGAGCCGGTCGCGCGGTTCGCCGCGTCCACCGTAAAATCCAGCGCGCCCGTCTTACCGCCGGAAAGCGTCACCGTGCCGGTCTTACGTCCCGCAAACAGCGAAGTGTTCGGCGATGCGATAAGCGGCAGACCGGCGTTCGGATCGTCGTCCCCGCCGCCACAACCGACCAGCGAAAGAACGGAAAGCGAAGCGAGGGCGACCGCTGACGCGAAACGAACAGAAAAGATAAAGGGATGGTTCATAATATTGCCTTTCGTCTGCCCTCGCTGGCTCGTTAAAGCGCAGTTTGTGGCGACAAGGAAAGGATAACAGGGGATCGTTACGGCATCGTTACAGGGGTACTGTAACTTATTTTCGTTTCCGGGTGTCGGCACGGTAGAATATTTGTAGGAAACGTAACCACGAAACTATGGCACTCATCGAAACCCGCGACCTGACCAAGGTATATAAGACCGGTCCCGCCGACTTGCAAGTACTGAACGGCATCAATCTGAACATCGAAGAGGGTGAGTTTATCGCCATCATGGGACCTTCCGGCTCCGGAAAATCCACGTACATGAACATCTTAGGGTGTCTCGACCGACCGACGGCGGGCAAGTATCATCTCGCCACCGAGGACGTTTCGAACCTGTCCGACGACCGCCTCGCCGAGATCCGTTGCGAACGCTTCGGGTTCGTCTTCCAGTCGTTCAACCTGCTCGCCCGCACCACCGCCCTTCAGCAGGTCGAGGTGCCGATGCAGTACGCCGGTCGCCTCAGCCGCTTGAAACGTCGCGAGCGCGCCGAATGGGCACTGACCCGCGTCGGTCTCGCCGAGCGCATGGACCACAAACCGAACCAACTTTCCGGCGGCCAACAACAGCGTGTCGCCATCGCCCGTGCGCTGGCGAACGACCCGGTCGTGATCATGGCGGACGAACCGACCGGCGCGCTGGACACGAAGACCAGTGTCGAGATCATGGACATTTTCCAGGAGTTGAACCGCGAGGGCAAAACCGTGGTGATGGTGACACACGAAATGGACATCGCCCAGCACGCCACCCGCATTATCCGGTTCAAAGATGGCGATGTGGTCGAGGACACGCCGGTGAAAGACCGCCGCGATGCCCGCATCGAGCTCGCCGAGATCATCAAGGAGCAGGCGGAGAAGGACCTGCGCCGTGCGAAAGAATTGGCAGCCGCCTAGGCCCGTTCCAGGGGGCTGCGGGGACGCCGCCGTTTCTCCAGGAAGCTGACGGGACGATTGAAAACTTTTCGACGGGTGGTGCCTGTCCATTCCTACTTTGTGGTACTATCGCTATAAACAAAGGGAATATTAGCTTGTCTGGCAACAATATCGTACCGAAATCGCGCCAATGGGCGGTGCAAATGTACACCGTGCGTGATTTCACCGCCACCGGAAAAGATTTCAGTGATACCCTGCAAAAGATCGCCCGTATGGGGTACACCGGGGTGCAAATCTCCGCGGCGAAGGCGGTCGAGTCTGGCGAACTTTCTGCGAAGGTTGTGCGACAGATGCTTGATGACAACGGCCTGGTCTGTGCGGCGACGCACCGATCCTGGCAGGCTCTGGGCGAGCAGACGGACGCCGAAATCGAATTCCATCGGACCTTGGGCTGTGATTTCATCGCCATCGGTTCGCTCCCGGGTTTGTTCGGGGGCAACCTCGGCGCGGACGGGTACCGCCGCTTCGTTGCGGAAGCGAAACCGGTGATCGAGCGTCTCCAATCGGCGGGGATCCGTTTCGGGTATCACAACCACCAGCACGAGTTCGCCCGCGCCGACGTCGGCTCGCGCGACAAATCGACCCTGTTCGATATTTTCGTGGACGAAGCCGGGGCGGATCTTTGCCTGGAACTCGATGTTTACTGGGCTTGGGAAGCCGGGGTCGACCCGGTGGCACTTTTGCGGCGTAGTGCCGGACGGTTGCCGCTCATTCATTTGAAAGACCGGGAAGTCGTCGCGGGCAAGGGGGCGATCATGGCGGCCATCGGCGAAGGGAACATGCCGTGGGAGACGATATTGCCCGCCGGTGACGAAGCCGGCGTCGAATGGTATGCCGTGGAACAAGACGTATGTCCGCGCGACCCGTTCGACTGTCTGCGCTCATCGTTCGAGTATCTGTCGTCGCGCCCGTTCTAACAACCGTCGCCCGCGTACAAGTCATGCGCGGAATAGACCGCCGAGACGCGGCATCGCGACATGATTCTTGCCCCCGAATCAACCGCCTTGGCGTTTAGTATTATCGTCTTATGGGCTAACAAATTCAGTTGTGGCCGTGGCAAGGACTCGGCGAGAGAGCATGGTGCGGTGCTTCGTATGGGAGAGGCACCGCATTTAGAGACAGGGAGAAAATGAAAACACCAATCGAGGTGCGCCTGATGGGACCGAGTCTGCTGTGCAGTGCCGTCGAAGCGTTGCTCGCGACTGTGGGACCCGTATATGGCGAACAGGACCTGAAAACGGACGGGACGGAGGGTAGCGAGGACGTCGCCGGTATTCCCCCCGGGCGGCGGCGTTCTTCGGCGGGCAGCGCCATGGCGACGGTGGTTTTGCTCATCGGTGAGGGCTGGCAGAACCGCGTCAATGCGGAAGCACGGATGCCCCGACGTGCCGCGGTGCCCGGCGCGGGCTCGCTACGTTATGCGCTCATCGTCGAGGGCAGCAAGATCGATTTTTATGGCGCCCGTAAGATGGCGGTGAACGCTTTCATCGGGACGGACGAGCCCGTGTCCGTGCTGATACAGGGCATCCAGGCCGCCGCGTCGAACCGACTGTATTGTTCGCCGCAACTCCTGCCCGCACTCATCGAGGCGGTCGGGAGCGGGGGCGCGACAGAGGATGACGCGACGGGGTCCGCAGGCGGCAACAGCAAAGAGGATGACGCGACCGCGTCGCAAGCCGCATTGTTGTCGTCGCGGGAGCACGAGGTCGCGTTGCACGCGGCGCGCGGCTTGTCGAACGAGCAGATCGCCGTGTTTCTGGGTATCAGCATCCCCACCGTCAAGTTCCACCTGATGCACGCGTTCCGGAAGCTCGACATCCAGCGCCGGACGCAACTGTACGCGTACATGCCCTATCTCACCTCCGTGACCGAAGCCCTTTTACCGAAATAAGAGGATCCCGATGGTTTTATCGTTATGTTAACGGCGACTTTTATCGCGGCGCAGGGTATCGGACCGGTCGCCGAACGCAGGCTGTGGGAGGCGGGGATACTATCGTGGGAGGACGCGCTGCGGGCGTCCCCGTCGGATCTGCCGCTGAATAGTGTACAAAGAGACGCGCTGTTGCCGCACCTGCCGGAATGGATCGCGCGTTTCGGCGTGGACGATTACGCGTATTTTGCCCGCCTGCTTCCCGCCAGCGAGCACTGGCGTGCGGTGCCGCACTACATGGATCGCGTCGGATTTCTGGACATCGAAACCAACGGTGGGTTCGGGTCGGATTCGATCACGGTCATCGGCGTTTACGACGGCGACGAGAGCCGGATCTATGTCAAGTACCGCGACCTGGAAGAGTTTGCCGACGACGCCGCGAACTACGCCCTCTGGGTGACGTTTTTTGGCACCGGCTTCGACGTGCCGTTCCTACGCCGCCGCTTCCCCGAAACAACGTTCGACCAGCTTCACGTCGACCTTTGCCCGCTCCTGCGCCGTCTCGGCTTCAAAGGCGGCTTGAAACGCATCGAACGTCAGCTCGGCATCGCCCGCGACGACGCGTTAGACGGCCTGTCCGGTTATGACGCCGTGCGTCTGTGGCGGGAATGGCGGCAAAAGAAAAGTCAAGCCGCGCTCGACCTGCTGCTCGAATACAACCGCGCCGACATCGAAAACCTGTCCCTGCTACTCGCGTTCGCCTACGGACGGCTGAAAGCTTCGACCGGCTTTCCGGGATGACCGTGGCGGACTACAGATTCGTGATAACTGGAGTAAGTGCATCCGAATCCGGTGTTGGTGAGAATCAATTTGCGGCAGATCATGTAATGTTGAAACAAACACTTATGACACGAATTACGACAATTAACTCCTCCGGCACGACTCTTGGAAGATGTGTTGGTTAGCGTCTGTATAATTGTGGGTTAGTTTTCCCCGTTTTGGGAAGGCTAACAGAAAATGACGAAAGAAGAAATCAACGACTTGACGCGGGTGGCTTTGAGCGACCGCATCCGTTGCGCCGTGAAAGCGGTTTTGGAACAGGTCATCGAGGAAGAGATGACCGAGCATACCGGAACGCGGCATCGGGAGAAGACGGACGCCCGAAAGGGCGAGCGCAACGGGTCTTACAATCGCAACCTCATAACTCCTGTCGGGAAAATCGAGCAACTGCGGGTGCCGCGAGATCGGGAGGGA
>JACMMA010000353.1 GCA_014379275.1 Armatimonadota bacterium
TCGAAGAAATCTCCGGCGGTGAAGTGTCTATCGGCGACCGTGTCGTCAACGATGTCCCCCCCCGCGACCGCGATATCGCGATGGTTTTTCAGAACTACGCCCTGTATCCGCATATGAGCGTTTACGACAACATTGCGTTCGGTCTGCGTCTGCGCATGTTGCCGTCTCTCCCTCAGCAACTCATGAATATGGCGGAAACGAACCGCATCAAGGCAGACATCGACCAGCGCGTTCGCAAGGCGGCGGAAACGGTAAATATCACGCAGTACCTTGACCGCAAACCGAAGGCATTGTCCGGCGGTCAGCGGCAGCGAGTCGCCCTCGGTCGCGCCATCGTTCGCGACGCGCAGGTCTTCCTGATGGACGAACCGCTTTCGAACCTGGACGCCAAGTTACGCGTACAAACCCGTGCCGAACTGATCAAACTCCACAGACGACTCGGCGTGACCACGATCTACGTCACCCACGATCAGGTGGAAGCGATGACGATGGGGCAGCGCATCGCGGTGATGAATAACGGCCTGCTCCAGCAGTGCGATACGCCGCTCAATGTGTATCACCACCCGGTCAACAAGTTCGTCGCCGGGTTTCTCGGTCTGCCGCCGATGAACTTCGTCGAGGACGCGACGGTCAGTCAGAAGGACGGCAATATTTCCGTGGATACGCCCGGCTTTTCACTCCGTATCCCGGCGACAAAAGGCGAAAAGTTGTCAGCCTATATCGGTAAGAAAGTCACCCTCGGACTGCGCCCACAGAGTATTCAGGACAAGTTCCTTGCCACGGCGGAGCAGTTGGAGACGGGCACCGTTGTCCGGATGCACGTGGACGTTATCGAACCGCTCGGTGCGGTGACCACGCTGTTCTTGAACGCGGAAGGCATCAACCTGGTCGCGGAAGTGGACGCGGAAACACCGGCGAAAGAAGGCGGACCGCTCGACATGGTTTTGGACGGCGCAACCGCTTATGTCTTCGACGCCGAAACAGAGTTGACGATTATTTAGGTCGCTTTCTCGCCCGGGCACCCTCTAGGTGCCCGGGCGAGAAAGCGACGGTGACTACAATGCTTTCGCCATCACGTCGTAGGAACGCGGGTCGAGGATGCTGGTGTCGGCGATCTCGAACCGGTTGCCGTCCGGGTCGGTGACGAGAACCCGGTTGAAGGACAGGTGTTGCACCGAGTCTTTGATGTTGCGCAGGAGGTACGTCCGTATTCCCCGGTCCGTTTCCATCTCCCACTCGACGATGCCGTATTTATCCAGGATGCGGACGGTGCGCTTCCATACCGGCAAGAAGTAACGCCGCTCCAATTCCTCGGTGATGATCTGACGGGATTCTTTGTCGATGCCGTCGAGCGTCACGAACGTGCCGATATCTTTGTCCGCACCGTCGCGCAGTCCGATGTATTTGTCCGGGTTCGCGAAGGGGAACGCCCGTGCGATGCGCACCTGCCGGTACGAACGGTCGGGCGAAAGGCTCGGGTCGTTCTCGACGGTCAGACGCACAGTCGCACTTTCCGGGGCGGAACGGAAAAGCCGCGCCGACGCGGGCGTCAGCAGGATCAGGTCGGAGTCGGTTTCAATTACAGGGGTTGTTTCGCTCACGGTGTTTAGTGTACCTGTTTCGGTATGATCTCTTATAATTTAGGCGCTTCTCGGGGGTGTGACCCACCGGTAAAAGCCTTCGCACCCAGAGGGTACCCGGGACGCTCCGCGTCCGGGAAAGGTGCAGGGCGGATCGCCACGCGGGATTGCCGAACGCTTAATCCAAGCGCGACGCGGAGCGTCCCGGGTACCCTCTGGGTGCGAAGGCTTTTACCGGTGGGTCACACCCCCGAGAAGCGCCCA
>JACMMA010000354.1 GCA_014379275.1 Armatimonadota bacterium
AGAGAATCTGTGTCGCCAGGAGCGGCAAGACTACCGTGCCGCCTTCGGCACGCAACCCGATGACTGTCGCCAGAATCACCCCGAAGAACATCGTCATCACTTCGCCGATGTTCGACGACAGCAGGAACCGCAGGAACTTACGGATATTGGCGAATATGGTGCGCCCTTCCTCGACCGCCGCGACGATGGTGGCGAAGTTATCGTCGGTCAGCATGATCGGACGAATCCCGGCGTCACGCGCCCGTGCTACCGCCTGCTTCGCTTCCTCGCGCGGCGGATCGATCATGCCGATCAGGCCGAGGAAAACCAGTTCCTGCTCGACGCTCTCGTCGACCTCGCCGACCGTTAGCGCGGCGGGCAACACGCGTTCGGCGATGCCCAACGTCCGCTGTACCTGACCGGCAAGTTCCTCATTCGCGCTTAAGATTTCCGCGCGACGCTCTTCCGTCAACGACCGCGCTTCCGCGCCGACCAACTCCCGAGTGCAACGCGCCAGCAGGACATCCGGGGCACCCTTCGTGAAAACAAACAGATCGCCCGGCTGCTCGGCGTCCGAATGGACCGTGCTCATCCGTTTACGGTCGGATGAGAAGGGCACTTTCGAAACGCGCTTGAAGCGCGTTTCGAGGGTTTTCGCCTCCAGCCCGGTTTTACGAGCCGCGATGATCAGGGCAGCTTCGGTCGGGTCACCCTGCACCACCCACTGCCCGTCGCGCTCCTGAAGCACCGCGTTGTTGGCGCGGTCCCCCACCGTCAGTGCCCGATGCAGTTCCATGAGTAACGCGCCCTCCGGTGGCGCACCACCGTCGTCCGCGCGGATCGCGCCCGTGGGGGGCGTAGCCGGTACCTTCGAGGAACCGATTACGTTCGAGCAGTTCGCACGCGATTATATGGATTGCTGGATGGCTTCTTGATTGGTTTGCCCGTTATTCTTGTCGCACGAGCGTGTCGTGCGTTTCTGGTAGAAGAAGTATAGTGCGTAAATCACGGCGATGGAGCCGACGATAATTGCCGGCACGTAGAGTGTCGCATACTCCAGCGCGCGGAAAAGTATCGCTCCTACTACGCCGCCACTGAAGAACGCCGAAATGATGAGCAGTGAGAGGCGCAACCGGTGCCTGTCTACCGGTAGCCCACGGATAGCATGCCCGAGAAAGATACCGAGGTCGGTAAACATCCCCGAAAGATGCGTCGTGCGAATGACCGTGCCGCTGTAGGTTGTGACCATCGCGTTTTGCAAACCACACGCGCAGGACGTGAAGTAGATGCCCCACTCTTTGTTGACTGTTAGCAGGGGAACGGCGACGCATAGCAGAGCCGATTCGATCAAAAGCGCGGCACTGTAGCGTCTCCCCAGACGGAACGCCGTATCTTGAATGATGTAGCCGCTCAGTACCGTACCGGTAAAAAAAGAGAGCAGGATGGCGGCGAAGTGAAGGGTCGCCCCTTTATCGAGCCGGGCTAACGCCGCCGCGAGCATCGAGGTTGTGCCGGTGAGATGTGTCACGGTTTGATGGTCGAAGC
>JACMMA010000355.1 GCA_014379275.1 Armatimonadota bacterium
AAACCTCTTTCTCTCCCCTTGGCGGACTTGGCGTCTTGGCGGTTCAAAACTAAAACGGAGCAAATATGGCGAGATGGGGATATGACCGTAACGATAGCCGGTGCGTGCTCTGCGGCAAGAATCGCGAGCAGGTGCGTAAGCTTATCCTCGGCGTCCATGGCGGCGTTTGCCTCGATTGCGTGGACCTATGCAACGACATTATCCACACCGAGGAGAAGAGCGGCGAATGGCAGAGCGAGATCGCGCAGGTGCCTCGCCCCCGCGATATTCATCGGATTCTGGACCAGTACGTCGTCGGGCAGGACGCGGCGAAGCGCGTCCTGGCTGTCGCGGTCTACAATCATTTCAAACGACTTCATGCTCCACAGACCGAGATCGAGTTGCAAAAGTCGAACATCCTGTTGGTCGGTCCCACCGGAAGCGGTAAAACCCTGCTCGCGCAAACTCTGGCGCGTGTTTTGAACGTGCCGTTCGCCATCGCCGACGCGACCAGCCTCACCGAGGCCGGATATGTGGGGGAGGATGTCGAAAGCATCCTTTTGCGATTGATTCAGGTGGCGGACAACGGCGACGCTTTTCCGGCAGTGCTTAAAAGCGCCCAACGCGGGATCGTCTATATAGACGAGATCGATAAAATCGCCCGTAAAAGCGACTCTCCCTCGCTCACCCGTGATGTATCCGGCGAAGGAGTCCAGCAAGCCCTGCTGAAGATCATCGAAGGCACGGTTGCGCATGTCCCCCCGCAGGGCGGGCGTAAACACCCGCACAGCGAAATGATCCCGTTCGACACCTCGAATGTCCTGTTTATTTGCGGCGGGGCGTTCGGTGGGCTGACCGAAATCATCGAAAGGCGCGTCGGGAAACAGGGGATCGGATTCCGGGCGAAAGTCGAAAGCCGATTGAACAGCGAAAACCGCGCCGAGCGTGCCGCGACGGCGCTGGAGCAGCTTACCGCGGAAGATTTGAGCAAGTTCGGCTTGATACCGGAGTTCGTCGGGCGTCTGCCGGTGATCGCGACTCTGGACGCCCTGGACGAGGACGCTCTGGTGCGTATTTTGATCGAGCCGAAGAACGCGCTGGTCAAGCAGTTCCACAAGTATCTGGAGATGGACGGTATCACGCTCCAGTTCACGGACGATGCCCTGGTCGCGATCGCACGGGAAGCATTGCGGCGTGGCGCCGGTGCCCGCGCGTTGCGGGCGATCCTAGAGGAGCTTCTCCTCGACCTCATGTACGACGCCCCCTCGGAGCGGTGGAGCGAGTGCGTCATCACCGCCGCGATGGTCGCCGAGCGATCGGCGATAGAAGGCGCGACGACGGTTGCCCCCGCACTACGCCTTGCCGCGTAGATAAATGACGGGGATAGGGGGCGGTCAGACATTGCGGCAGGTGAGCAACTACCGCAACCGCCTCCCATCCCCACTAACCTTACTCCCCGGTCCCTGATCGATCGGTGTCGCCTTTCACGGCGGACTCGAGCGTATCGAGTAGCTGCCCGGCTTTTTGCCGATGGAGGTTCGCCCGCGCCTGAATCTGACTTCGTTTTTGCGGGTCGGATTGTACGAGCGCGGTACGCGCCGTCTGTAGATAGACTTGCATTTCGCGCCGCAAGCCGATGCTGGTTTCCTGGAGCGCGAGCGGATAGCGGGCGGGTTGTGTCGCCAGCGCCACCGTCGCCGAAATTCCCTCGATCTGCGTATCAATCGAGTTCCATTCTTTGCCGGAAAGTGGACGGGAGATGTTTGTGTCCGTGCCTACCGCCCTGATATCGTCGCGGTTTAAAGTCTCCACCGCTCTGACCGCACCGACCGCCGCGAACCATTTCTGCGAAACTTCGCCGGACGCGTCATAGGCGGCGCGGCAATCAGAAAGCAAATCGCTGACACGCGCACGCTCGATGTCCGACATAAAAATCGGTTGTCGTGCGGCGACGGGCAGTGCGGGGGCGGGAAAGTTTACGGGAGACTGTACGCCAGGTTGTGATGCGGAGCGCGAGGCATCCAGGGATGCGTTCCCCGCTCCAGCCGGAGTGCGGGGACCGTTGTAAACGTCGGGCTCGCCGGCGAGATACGCCCGGTTCGTCAGCCCCGCATTTTCGGCACCCGTTTTGACGCCGTCGTACGCGAGTCGAAAACACAGTAGCACCAGGGCGACCAGCAAAACGCCACCCAGTATCAATGCGAAGCGGTTCATGGTGTCAATCGGGTAGCTCCTGGCTCCGGTGCCTCCCAGATCGGCCTGCCCCGACCACGCCGCGGTTGCTTCATCGCCCCGGATCGCCGCACCATAATCGCCACTTTTTTCTTGTTGTTCGATCATAATAATTCTGCTATATAAGTCGGTTCACCGTCGATAAAACATTATCCTGCGAAAAGCGTGCCACCTGGTTTTTTACCGCGGGCACAGTGCACCCTTTCACTCCACGGCTTGCAGCACTTAACGCAGTGGTATACGCCGATTCCTGGAGCGAGTGGCTTCGTTTTAGTCACAGGAGCCCCGGACAGGATCCGGCAACGGATGATGGTTTTATACCCCGATGTCGCCCGACGACTTGCCCCCTTCTCTTCTGTTTGGCATAATGATTCGGGGCAATCGCGGACACGAAGATTTCACGCGAACGCCCGACGAAGTTTGCCGCGGACATTTCCGCACAGAAAGATATTCCCATGCGAAAAAAAGTTACTATTATCGGGGCCGGATTTGTCGGCTCCACCTGCGCCCACTGGATTGCCAGCAAAGAATTAGCTGATGTGGTGCTGGTAGACATCGCCGAGGGGATTCCGCAGGGTAAGGGCTTGGACCTGTTACAGGCGGGGCCGATCGAGGGGTTTGACATTCAGATCACCGGAACGAACGGCTACGAGGAGACCGCCGATTCCGATGTCGTGGTGCTCACCTCGGGCGCGCCACGCAAGCCGGGCATGACCCGCGAAGACCTGCTCGCGATCAATGCCGACATTACCGCGTCGAACATCGAGAAGGTCGCCAAAACGTCGCCGAACGCCACCATTATCATCGTCAACAACCCGATGGACACGATGGCGTATCTCGCTTACAAAGTGTCCGGCTTTCCGAAAAACCGCGTCATGGGACAGGGCGGCATCCTTGACGCGGGGCGTTACCGGACGTTTATCGCGAAGGAAGCGGGCGTTTCCGTGGAAGACGTTCAGGCGATGCTGATGGGCGGGCACGGCGACGAGATGGTCCCCCTGCCGTCGTTCACCACCATTTCCGGCATCCCGGTGACGCAGTTCATCTCGCCCGAACGACTCGCGGAGATCGTCGAGCGCACGAAAAAAGGCGGCGGCGAGATCGTCGGCTTGCTCAAAACCGGCTCCGCGTACTACGCCCCGGCGGCCGCGACCGTGCAGATGGTCGAGGCTATTTTAAAAGACAAAAAGCGCGTCGTCCCTGTGTCGGCGTATCTCGAAGGCGAGTACGGCGTGTCCGGGATTCACTTCGGCGTCCCGGTGCTACTCGGCGCGGGCGGCGTGGAGCGGATTCTGGAAGTCCCGCTCACGGAAAGCGAAACCGCGCTGATGAAAAAGTCGGTCGAACTGGTTACGGGATCGATTGCCGCCCTCCCAGAGAAGTACCGGAGTTTGTAGGTGCTGGGTATTGGGTGTTAGGAGATGCGGGGCGGGCGACGTTGCTCGCCCTCATTGCTCAGGAACTAGGAGGGTATTTGTATGCGTGTGGCGACAGAAGCACGAGAGTACGCGGACGGCGAGGTTGCTCGGATCGGTCGGGAACGTTACGAACGTGAGTTGCAACCCAAACTGGATATACCGGAAAACCGGGGGCGATTGGTCGCTATTCACATCGAAAGCGGCGATTATGCCCTTGGTCGCAACTCACTCGAAGCCTACGAGGCACTTCACGCGCGGCGTCCTGGTGCCCCAATGTATCTCGCACGCATCGGGAGCCGAACCGCTGTCTCCATTGGGGGCGGGGGACGCCGTCGTTGATGGAGGGAAAGGTCAACGATGAACTCGAAGCCGCAGTGGAGCTGACGGTGTTCGGTACTGGGCTTCGCAAGCGGCAAGTCATCGCGCTCGTTGACACGGGGTTCAACGACTTTCTCGTGTTGCCGCGAGACGTAGTTGACTACTTGCCCTTACCAAAGACGACGGGCGAGAACTTTATCACTCTGGCGGATGGGAGCGAAATTACCGATTCCTACCGCTTAGGTGAAATCCTGTGGGACGGGCAGAAGCGTAAGGTACTGATACTCGCTCTGGACGGCAACCCGCTACTCGGAATGGCACTGATGGAAGGGTGCGACCTGAATGTCTCGGCAAACGCGGGTGGCGCGGTCCGGCTGACAAAGCAGGAACCGGAGCCGCAGTCGTGAGTTTCGTCATCACGGAAGTCGTGCGACTCGTCGGCTACGTCAAGGTGTTTTTTCGGTTTCCGTCGGGCAACATCGGGGTGGGTGTCTGGATGGATGAACCGCCGAAGGTGAACAGCGAGTACAGTGTCGAATACGACGTGCGCGACGCCGTGCGTTGGGGGCGCGAACTGCGTCCGGCGGAGCCGGGTACGCCGCCTTCAGTCCGCTTGAACGGCGACACGGTGATCCTGACCGGCGAGTTCGTCCATATGCCCCTGACCGACGGAACCTTGGCCGTGGTGGGATATGACGACTCACTGCGTT
>JACMMA010000356.1 GCA_014379275.1 Armatimonadota bacterium
CGGCAACGATGGTCTGGCGACTATCGTTGAGAACATCGCCCGTCAGACGAGCGATCCGGAAGCCGTGGCGTTGACGATCATCGACGCGGCAAGAAGATATAGCGCGGGTGGCACTTTCCGCGATGATGTGTGCCTTCTGGTATTGCGCAGAGACTGACGCCGGTTTTCTCACAGAGGTGTTCATACTCTCCGACGTGCGTTTTCGGCGGTGGCGTCGGGTTCCTGCTTGTGGGTGGGACGCGCCGATGAGAAATGGCTGCCCCGCGCGGCGGGCGGTTTGTCCCGTGAAATGCGGGATGGAACCGGAACGGTTATCTCGTTTGTACTCCTTGTAGAAAATACGAACGCTACCATCGAACACCCCATGAACAACAGCCCACACCCCGTAAACGACACTTTCATCCGACCCGCGACGCCGCACGACAGCGACGCTATTATCGCCGTAGCGGTTGCGTCCGGAATATTTCCCGCCGAAGAGACCGAAATGCTGGAAACGGTGCTATCGGACCATTTCGCCGGGAACGGCGGTGGGCACGTCTGTGTTCTCGAAGAGGAAGGCGTGCCGGTCGCCGTCGCTTACTACACCCCGGCGGTAGCGGCGGATCGGACGTGGGACCTGACGATGATCGCCGTCCGCCCCGAACGACAGCGGCAAGGTTACGGAGCAACACTTCTAGGCTATATGGAAACGGCGCTACGCGGGAGCGGTCAGCGTCTGCTTCTGGTCGACACCTCCGGACTACCCGAATACGAGTCCGCGCGGGCATTCTACGCGAAGCAGGGATTCGAGCGTGAGGCGCGCATCCGCGACTTTTACGCGGACGGTGACGACAAGATAGTCTTCCGCAAATCGTTACGGGTGAGTTAGCCCGCTTCAAAAAGATTTCCGCGATACAAAAAGAAAGCCGGGCGGTTTCGCCCGGCTTTTTTTCCGACCGTTCTTTTGAGACTACAGCGAGAAACGTTCCGCCGTGGTGGTTGTTTTCTGCAGTTCGAGGTCAACGCCCGGTCCCATGGTCGCGGAGACGGTAATGCGCTCGATATAGCGACCTTTGGCACCCGATGGCTTCGCTTTGTAAAGCGCGTTGAGAAGCGTGAACATATTCTGCTCCAGCTGCTCTACCGGGAACGAAGCCTTGCCGATCGGAGCGTGAATGATACCGCCCTTTTCGACGCGGTAGGCGACGCGGGTGGCTTTCTTGATCGCGTTGACGACTTTGGTTACGTCCGTCGTCACGGTGCCAGACTTGGGGTTCGGCATGCGCGGTCCGAGAGTTCGCCCGAGTTTACCGACGAGCGGCATCATATCTGGGGTGGCGACGAGCACGTCGAATTCGCGCCAGCCGTTCTGAATCTTGGTAATCAGTTCTTCCGCACCGACTTCATCCGCGCCCGCGGCGGTCGCCGCTTCTGCGTTCGCACCGCGTGCGAAAACCGCGACACGCTGTGACTTACCGGTGCCGTGGGGCAGGTCGGTGGTGCCACGAACGACCTGGTCGCCCTGGCGAGGATCCACTCCGAGTTTAACGGCGAGGTCTACCGTGCCATCGAATTTGGTGGAGGAAGTCGTCTTGACCAGTTCGAGACCTTCCACAACTTCGTATTCCCGCTCCTCTACCTTGGCGGCTTCGGCCTGGTATCGTTTGGACTTAACATACAAGCCCTTCGCCCGTCGATCTTGCTTCGTCATTGGTTTAGTACCTTGTGGTGCAAACGGGGTTCGCCCCTCCCACGATTAAGAACCCCGCCCCCAGTCCCTCTCCTGAGAAAGAGAGCGACTGGGGGTAAGTCAAAATTAATCTTTAATGGTGACGCCCATGGAGCGGGCGGTCCCGGCGATGATTTTCATCGCCGCGTCTACGTTGCTTCCTGCGTTCAGGTCGGGCATCTTCTGCTCGGCGATTTCACGCAGTTGCGCCGTGGTCAGGACGCCGACTTTGGTTTTGTTCGGCTCGCCGGACCCGGAGGTCAGCCCCAGCTTCTTTTTGATAAGGTCCGACGCGGGCGGAGTTTTCGTAATGAATACGAACGACCGGTCGTCGTAAATCGTGATAACTACCGGAACAATGGAGCCGATCATATCCGCCGTTTTGGCGTTATAACCCTTGATGAACTCCATCATATTGATCCCATAACCGCCGAGCGCAGGACCGACCGGCGGCGCGGGAGTCGCTTTGCCCGCGTTGATCGCGAGTTTAACGACACCGACAACTTTCTTTGCCATTTTCTTCTCTTTCTTCGGCGGAGCGAACGCCCCGCGTAAGTAGTATTAGCGACCCGTAAATAAAATAGGCGGGTCTCCTACGGTCCTCTCACCCTCGGCTCCCCTTCGTCGCGATGAGAAAAGGGGCCGAGGAACGTGCGAGGAAAACAAGCCAACTGCCGTCCCATATTCTCCCCCTTATCGCGACGAAAGGAGGAATATGAGGCGGGTGGGAGGCTACAACTTCTCGACCTGATTGAAGTCGAGTTCGGTGGGCGTATCGCGCCCGAACAGCGAAATGAGTACCCGGAGCGTCGACTTTTGATCGTTCACGTCGTCTATCTTGCCGGTGTAGTCCTCGAACGGACCACTGGTCACACGCACGACCATGCCCTTTTCCCAGATTTTCTTCGGGTTCGCCGCGACGTTCGCCGGATCAAGAGCTTCCTTGATCTGGAATACTTCGTGCGGTTGGAGCGCGACCGGCTTGTTCCCCGACGACACAAAGCCAGTCACCCCGGTGGTCGATTTGACCAGATACCAGGTCGTATCGTCCAGAACCATGTCGATCAGCACGTAGCCAGGGAAGACCTTCTTCTTGACTTCCGTCTTGACACCGTCGCGGTTGCGTTGCTCGGACTCCTCGGGAACCAGGATCTCGTAGATCTTGCCCCCGAGACCCATCGTCTCGGCGCGCCGCTCGATATTGGTCTTGACCTTTTTTTCGTGACCCGAATACGTGTGTATCGCGTACCAGTTGCGTTGCATTTGTTTTATTCCAGTGAGGGTGGAGAAACTATCCACCGGTCACTAACCACCACATCAGACCCGGTTAAACAGCCGGTTTGTGACCAGACCCAGAAGGCCGTCGAGACCACCGCAGTAGACGGCAACGATAAAGATCAGTGTCAGAACCACCTGTGTCAGGCGGATCAACTCGGCGCGGGTCGGCCATTCGGCTTTCTTGAGTTCGACTTGCACTTCGGACAGGTATCGCCCGAGGTTGAATTTCTCGCCGGAATCTTCGGTTTTAACGGTATCAGTCGCGGTCGCCATAGCGGTTCTTCTAATTCTTTCCGGTGCCGGTTTAGGGGCACCGTTCTGCCACGATTCGGACGACAAAAATGGGTTTCGCGCCGAAAATAAGGGGCAATAAAAAACAGGGTGCGTTCCCGCTCCCTGTTCGTCAAGGGAAATAATATCACGCCCCGCCCCACCTGTCAAGGAGCAGGAAGGACGCAGATCATGTGCTTATTTTACGGAGGCAAGCGAAGGCGGGTTCCCACGAAAGGATCTATCGCCTTATGTTGCCGCACCGGAATCACGTCGCGCCTTACGAATGCTCGTCGCCTGCGGAGGTGTCTGTTTCCCGCGTGAATAAACCGGCGTATTCGGTCACGAATCCATCCGCGTCGACCGTCAACTCCCGCCGAAAATCGGTGTCGCGCGACTCGAAGAGATATGTAGATTCCGAAAGCCGCGTGTATCGCTGCGGGTCGGGGAATACATCGAACGATGGCAGGGCGATGTAAGCGGTGACAATGTCGTGCGAGTGACCGACTTCCATAGCCAGCCGTCGTATCGGCAAAGTGTTGGTGAACGGTGTGACGGTGATGTCAGCGTCAATCGCTTCCGCGAGATCGGGACGCGTGCGCCCGTTTACTATCCATGTACCCGCGCCGTCGCGGGACAGCTCGCACGGTCTTTCCGAGCCGATTAAGGCGACACACACCCGGCACACGCGCCAGTCGTTGTCAAGGTCCAGCGCATATTGGCAGGCAAAGCCTTCATCGGAGATCACGACCGAACGAGCCGTCATCATGGTTTCATTCCTCGCAAAGACCAGATGTTCCAGCCCTCCACCGGACGCGCCCCGCCAGCGAAATTGTTTCATTCGTCCCCTCCCCAAGCCCTAACCTTATCAGGCGATGCCCGCCTAATCGTGTATTAGAAGTGGTCTGCACGACAATCTTTTTGTTCCATCCGCCCTTCTTGTCAGTGCCCCGTCGTCCAATAAAATCTCCCGTCACAGAGGATCAGGCAAGACGTGAGGTGTGCCTATTTTACGGAGGCGAGCCAGGGCGAGATCGCGTGTATTCGGGGATGCTCCCCCGTAAGTAGCAGTCCCCGAAAGCTAGCATCGTCACTTCGTGCCCTTCACCGGGATATACGGCTTCTCCTTCTCCCCGTCCTTGTCCTTGAGCGGTTTCAGCTCGTCTTTCTCCTTTTCGCCGAGCGGCGCGCGTTTCACGGTCGGCGGGAACGCGTTCCACTGCCGCCATAGTTCATAGCCGAGCGGCACGGTGTCCAGTAGAACCCAACCGGTCGCCTCCGCGCCGGGGCGTAGCCGCGTTAGCGAGGGCCACGGCTCATCCCTGCTCTTCGCGATCTGAGCCGCGTCCGGGCGTACGATGATCCGGTAGCGCGCCGTGCCGTCGTCTACCGCGTCGATCACGGCCACTTTCCCGGCGAACGTCCCGACCGCCACGGAGGGCCACCCGGCGAACTGAAGCGCGGGCCACCCGGCGAATTGCAACCGCACCTGCCGCCCCTCGGAAACGAGCGGAATGTCGTTATCGTTGACCATCAGTTCCACGGCGATGTCCTCGGTCGCCGGTACCAGAGTCGCGAGCACATCGCCCGCCTTCACCGTCTCGCCCGTGCCGACCCGTAGCACGCGCACGATGCGGCCGTCGCGGGGGGCTTTGATCACCTGCTGTCCGCGGCGCCCGACGACGTTTTCCACTTCCACATCCAGTTTCTGCCGGTCTGCGTCGATCTTGGCGAGCGACTCCCGCGCCGACTCGATACTCGCCGACAACGAGTTGATCGCGCCAGCGGTATCCGCTTCGATGCGGGTGCGGTCGAACACCGCGTTCATCACGTCGCGCCGGGCGACTTCGAGGTTCGCGTCCGCGCGTTCGATTTCCGCCTCCGCCCGGTCAATCTCGATGTCGGTTCGGTTCTGATCCAGTCCGCCCAGGGTGCGGTCACGCCGGGCGATCTGGAGTGCCGCTTCCGCCCGCTCCACTTCGGTACGCGTGCGCACCAGGTCGTTTTCGGAAAGCTCGTCGTCGCGGCGCGAGCGTAGCCCTTCCTTGAACAATTCGGCCACCCGGTCCCGCTGCAGTTTCGCCGTCTGCGCGTTCTGCCGAGCGAACGCGAGCGCCTGTTGCGCCTGCAGGATGCGGTCGTCGGTCTGCCGGACCCGCTCCCCGGCGGACACGCGCGCCACGTCGCGGGCGATGTCGCCGCCCTTGCGGGTCGCGATCAGTGCCTGGTAGGTTGCGCGTTCGCGCTCCTTCGCCTGCCGGATGCGCTGGCTCGCGGCGGACAGGGCGGCGGCGCGCGACGCACTCAGCTGGGTTCGTTGCTCCCCCATCTCCCGGATGCGCCCTTCGGAGCGTTGCCGCTGGCGACCGAGGGCAACGCGCTGTTCGCGCAAACGTTCCACCTGTCTGGCGTCCAGAAACTTGCTGTCGATATCCTCCAGGCGGGCGATAACGTCGCCCTTCTTTACTGTAACCCCCTCCTGTACGCGCCACTCCACGAGTCGCCCGGAAATCTGCGCCTCGATATTTTGCGGGCGATCCATCGCCGAATACACGATCACCTGCCCGTAACCGTTCACCGTCTGCTGAATCGGCACGAACGCGAGGCACGCCGCGACCGCCGCGACCGTGAGTGTCAGCACCGCGGCGATGCGGGGACCGCTCTTTCGGGGGCGTACCAGGGCGAGGGAACGTGCCCTCGGGAGCGGGCGGTCGTGTCCCGTGCCGAACGTTTCGTGTGATTTCGCTATGCCCATTATCGGACTCCTCCGCCGGTCAATGTCCGGGTTGCCCCGGCGATAGAATAGGCGCGTTGGTGCCGCGGCGTTTCGCGCCGCGCGAACCCGGCGTCGCGCCCCGCCCTCCCGCGCAAACTGTCGCCGAGCGAGGGAAACAGGCGGCACAGCGCACTACCCTGTTGCCGCGCGAGTTGCATCGGTTCGCCCTCCTCCACGATGCGCCCTTCGTCCAAAACCACCACCCGCGAACAGCGGACCACGGTTTCCGCGTTGTGCGTGACCGCGAAGATGGTCCACGGGTTTCCGGGGGCGAACAGCGCGTCGCGGATCGCGTTGCCGGTCTTCTCATCCACGGCATTGAACGCCTCGTCGAGGATCAGCAGGCGCGGATCTCCGGCGATGGCGCGCGAGATCAGTACGCGCTGCGCCTGACCGCGCGACAGATTTTTCCCGCCGGAAACCAGCATCGTTTGTGTGCCATGCGGCATCCGCGCCAGGTCGCCGGACATGCGCGTCAACTCCAGGGCGCGGTTCACCTGATCCGGCGTCACGAAGTCGCGCCCAACCGTAACGTTTTCTGTCACTGTGCCGTCGAATATCTCCACGTCGTTGCCGACGCGCGATACGTGGCGGCGCAGGTTTGTGAGGTCCCATTCCCGCACGTCGGCGTTGTCCACGGCGACAATCCCGTGTGACGGCTCCTCCAGACCGCACAGGAGCGAGGTCAGCGTGGTCTTGCCCGCGCCGGACGAACCGACCAGCGCGACCCGCTCGCCCGGAGCGATGTCCAGGTTCAACCCCGCCAGGATTTCCGAACCCGGCGCATAGGAGAAGCGCAGGTCGTGGATGCGGACGGCGGCACCGCCGCGCCCCGGTCCCGCCGTGTGCGTCGCCGCGCCGAGCAACGGGTTGCCGCCCTCGCGCTCGGTTTCGAGGTCGAGGACGTGCCCGATCTTGTCCAGCCCGGTCAGCAGGTCGTAAACTTGCTCGCCCTGCCGGATCAGTTTTTCCAGCGCGGCGAGGAGCGACACGACCACGATCTGTGCGGCGACGAGTTGCCCGAGCGTGAGTTCGCGGTTGATGACGAGGTAGCCGCCCACTGCGATAATGCCCGCACTCGCCACCGCCTGAAACAGATAGTAGCCGAACGACTGCCGCACCAGGACGCGGAAGTGGGCGTCCCGCGCTTTGAGATAGCGCACCACCAGGTCGTCGGCGCGCGATACCAGGTAATCCTTCGCGCCGTGCAGTTTGAAACCGGCGTGGCACCGCGCGATCTCTTCCAGCCAGTCGGCGACGTGGTACTTTTCCTTCGACTCCTTGA
>JACMMA010000357.1 GCA_014379275.1 Armatimonadota bacterium
AACGTTTCTCTCCGAGGCGCGAGCCACCGTACAGCGTAGCATCGAAGGGCGGGTCAGTTTGCAACTTCTCGCCGTCCACGCCGGGATTCGCGCCTTCCGTTGGGAGAATGACCGGCTGCCGAAGTCGCTCGACGATCTCCCACTCGCCGCCGACCTTCTCACGGACCCGTTCACCCGAAAGCCGCTCCTGTATGAATCGGAGAGTACCGGGACCGGCTATGATCTGGCAAGCGCGGGGGCGTTATACCCCGGCAAAGACGGTGCGCCGGACGCCCGCGAACGTATCACGCTCCCATGGACGAAGCCGAAGTAACGCGTTACGTTCCCCGCGAACCGACCGCCGCGCGGTAGAACAGGGTTTGTTGCGCCCAGCCACATTTGTCGCCGAACGTGTCCAGAAACGCCTGTCCGACTTTCGCGTAAGACGCGGCGGTGAGGGAAGTCCCGGCGAGTTCCGGCACGTACCAGGCGCGCGCCATACGCCAGATGTGCGTATCCACCGGGATCGCCGCGTCTTTGTCGAGCGCGAAAAGACACACGCAGTCGGCTATCTTTTCGCCGACCCCGAAAAACGTCGTCAGTTCGCGCTTCGCGTCGTCGTGGGAAACGCTGCGAAGCGAGGCGAGAAAGCCGGGGGGGAGATCGCTTGCCACGCGGCGGGCGGCTTCGGCGACGCGTTTCGCCCGGAAGCCGAGGCCGAGGGCGCGGAACGTTTCCTCGGAGGTTTCCGCGAGGCAATCCGGGGTGGGAAACGCGCCGTAAGCGTCGCCCGCGCACTCGCGCGAGACGGCTTGCAACATCGAGCCGATACGCGCGATGGGGGCGACCGACGCACACAGGAACGAGAAGAAGCATTCCTGCGGGTCCTGCCGTAGCACCCGAATGCCGGGGTGCGACGCCCACGCCCGCGCGAAATGCCCGTCGGCGGATGCCCACGCCTCGCCCCGTTCGGCGAGATCGACTTCGCCGATCCGCAAGAAACGGCGCACAGCGGTTTCCGCGTCAGGCGCATTGGACAGATCGCCTTCCAGTTCCCAGTACAGGTCGTCGCCATCACCCTGCGCCAAATAAAGTTTATACCCGCCCTCGATCACGCCGCGCCACGCGCCTTTCTCCGCGTCGAACACCCAGCGAAACAACTGCCCGCTCCGGAGTGTCGCCGACAGGTCCAACTCTTCGCGGGGAAGGTTCGAGACGCTACCGGAGAAGGTACGCAGGGGTGGCGCGGGAGATTCCATGAGAAACATTGTATCAAACGGGGGAACGATGCCTGCCGGGAGAGGTACCGCCGCAGGTGACTCGCATATAATCGTTTTCCGGGGCATGAGTTCCCGGTAGATACCTCCCGGCAGAGTCCGGAGGAGTGTGCCTCGGAGATAGCGTCGTATCTTTCTTCGTGCCCGCATCCCGACGGTTTACAGCGGCTTGTTCGTCGGATGAAGCGGGAAGCAGCGAACGGATAGGCGGTGCGTCGGTGCTAGTCAGGTCGCGGCATTTCCCGCGACCTGTCCGCCTTCCCTTTGGGAAAACCACGGCGCAAAGCGCGAAAAACGGCGGTACAATACTACTTGAAGTGAAAACGAAAACGAACGCAAGCAAGCGTGTCTCTTCGTGGAACCTTCCGGTTTTATATCGCGTTCGGCGTCGGCGCGGGGCGTACCCGTGTCGGCGTTTTGTCGTGTCGTGAGCGGGCCCGCCGGGTCTTTCCCTGGGGAAATGTCCGAGCGACCTGATTCTTGAAAAACGAAACTTATGAGTAGTGTGAATACCAGTGTCTACGGCGTCAACGCCGGTTTTTTAGAGGAACTGTACGAGCGGTATCAGAGCGACCCGCAATCCATTGATGCCGAAACCCGCACTTTTTTCGCGGAGGGCAGTTACTCCCCATCGTCCGATTCTGTGGCAACTTCCGTGTCCGCCACGAATCCAACCCCCGGTTTCGATGTCAGCAAGGTCGTCGCCGCCGCGCGACTGGGGCGGCTGGTGCGCGAACTCGGCCATCTCAACGCGCAACTCGATCCGCTCGGAACCAGCCCGCTCGGAGACCCCGCCCTCGAACTGGTCACGCATGGTTTGACTACCGAGGATCTGGAAGCACTCCCGGCGTCCGTGATCGGCGGTCCGCTCGCGGCGAACGCGAAGAACGCCTGCGAGGCGCTGGAAAAACTCCGGGCCGTTTACTCCGGCTCGATCGGTTACGAGGACGATCATATCCAGGTCGCCGCCGAGCGAAACTGGCTGCGCGACGTGGTCGAATCGGGCCGCTTTCTTGTGCCACTCTCGGCGAAGGAAAAGCGCGACCTGCTGGTCCGTCTCGGCGAAGTGGACGGCTTCGAGCAGTTCCTGCATACCGTGCAGCCGTTCCAGGGCGAGAAGCGGTTCTCGATCGAAGGGTGCGACGTAATGGTTCCTGTGCTAGACACGATCATCCAGTGCACCGCCCAATCGGGCACCCGCGAAGTAGTCATGGGCATGGCGCACCGGGGACGGCTGAACGTCCTGGCGCATGTCCTGGGCAAACCCTATCCGCAAATTCTGGTGGATTTCTTGCATACGGGCGACGAAAAACCTGCCGTGTCCGATGCCGGCTCGCACGGCTATTCGGGCGACGTGAAATATCACAAGGGCTACACCCGCGCGTATGCCGGGGAGAGCGGGCAAATGCCGATCACGCTCGCGCCGAACCCGTCGCACCTGGAGTTTGTCAACCCGGTCGTGGTCGGTCGCGCCCGCGCCGCGCAGGAAACGCGCACCGAACCGGGGGAGCCGAAGCGCGATAACAAGGCGTCGCTGGCGATTCTGATCCACGGCGACGCGGCG
>JACMMA010000053.1 GCA_014379275.1 Armatimonadota bacterium
TTCCACGGCGTCATGCCCTACGAAAACGGGGAGCCGGTGTCGTGGTCGGTGACCCGGTTATAGCGGTTCCTTGACGTCAAAAGCGATGCATCCCATGCCCGGCCCCGTCTTCGACCTCGGTCTGATCGCCAGTCACTTACAGGTACGGCTGACCTGGGCAACGGAGCACCGTCTGCCGGCGGGATCGTACGCGACGTCCGGACCAGCCGTCGCACTCACGCTGTGGCTCGTTCGAAGCGGAACCGTGCGGGTGCGTTTCTCGGACGGCGATGGTCAGGAATGCGACGAAACCGTACTCCGCACGGGTGACGCAGTTTTGATGGGGACAGACCGGCATCGGGCCATATCCGCGCTTCAAGATGTCACCTGGTTGTCGGCGGGATTCTCACTCCACCTATTCTCACAAGATTACACCCGTCATCTTTTTCCGCCCGTGTACCGGTGGCATCCCGACGCGGGCGCGAACCATGTTCTGCTCACCCTTCTTGATCTCGCGCATGCAAACTGCCGGGTCACGGAAGCGACCCGCCCGGCACTTTTCCCGATGTGTGCCCCCTCGGATTCGGTGCAGCAGTGGGTTGCGGACGGCATCGCTCGGGCGTTGATTCACCATGTCTGGCGGGAGTGTGAGGTGGAAGGCATTATCCTGCACTCGAACGCACGTCAGGACACGCCGCACTGGCTACTCTCGGTGCTACTGCATATCTCGCAAACGCCCGCGACGGCGAGTGTGGATAGCATGGGCGCGATAGCCGGGATAAGTCAGTCGCAGTTCAACCGGCTGTTTCGCCGCTTCGTCGGCACCTCGCCGCAGAAACAGTTGACTCTTGTCCGACTCCAGAGCGCGTGCCACTTACTTCTCACCACGGATAGAACGGTCGGGAACATTGCCAAGTCGGTCGGTTTTGAGAGTGCGTCTCATTTTACGCGGCTTTTCGCGGATCAGTACCACCAGTCTCCCGCGCGTTACCGGGATACGAAACGTAGCCTTCCGCTGTGAATGCGCCGATTCCGCAACAAAAGAGTGCCACAGGCAAGGACGGCACGCGTCCGCCTCGCTACAATACAAGGGTGTACGAGAAATCAACTTCGGGAGGGAAAGGCATACCATATTCGTTATGAACCGACTCAATGACGATCAACGCGCCACGCTAATGGCCCAACTGGATCGCGACGGCTACGTCGTTCTCCCGCAAAAATTGGACTCCGATGTGATCGCCCGTCTCATCGCGGTGATAGATCGGGTCACGAACCAGGCGCGGGGCGCGGACAAGAAGAAAAGCGTCAAACAACAAAACTGCGTGGACACGGACCCGGCTTTTCGCGCCCTGATGATGCACGAACCGGCACTGCAGCTCGCCTACGACTGCTTCGGCCCTATGTTCCACCTGTGCCAGAGCAACTTTGTCAGCCGACCGAACGACGGGACGGGCAAGAGCGATTTTGTGAGCGCGTCGCCATGGCACGCGGACGGCCCGCGACCGGGTCTTTTCCCGAAGGTGAGCGGCGTCATGGGAATGCACTACCTTAAGTTCGGTTACTTCCTGACGGACCTGACGCACGGAAGCGGTGGAAGCCTGCAAGTCGTTCGCGGCTCGCACAAAAGAATGGAACTGGACGGGAAAAGCCACGCCGCCTTCCGGATTGCCGATTACGAGGCGGAACGGGTGCAATTCGACTGCGAGGCAGGAACGGTGGTCGCTTTTCATCAGGCGCAATGGCACGCTGCCCCGCCGAACGAGTCCGACATAGAACGCAAAAATGTTTATGTCTCCTACTGTCCGACGTGGATGCGACCGCTCGACCGCGAGTTCCCGTCTGCCGAAAGCCTTGAGGGTTTGTCCGACGAAGAACGGTGGCTGCTCGGCGAGCCTCGCCCCGCGCAACAGTGGTGGCTCCCACGAGACAACGACGCGAAGCGAATGGGGCGTTTCGCCCGCGATAACGACATGCCGGTCGGCACCATTCGCAGCTACGAATAGTTCCGAAGTCTTGTGCTTCGCGCGCAGGCGGGGGCGCTTATTTCAGGGTGTTTGGATGCCCGATGCTCTCGTTGAACCAGAGTATCGAAGTCACGCCGCGCGGATAATACCGCGAGCCCAGGTCCTTCCCGTTGTCGCTTTGTACTTGATCGGTAAATGCGAAGTCGCGGGAATCGCCCTGCGTTTGCCACTTTGCATGTGCGGCGTCCACGGATGAATCGAACCGGATGCCGAAAACCGTCTCCGCCACCCATTGCGACAGGAATATCTTACTCATCCATGTGTTCGGTGAAGTGGACGAAATCTTGACCCCACCGCTCGTTTCGTCGATACAAACGCCTTTTTTCAGGACCGTGACCAGGTGCGCCCGCAGGAGAGAAATCAACTCACCGAACGGTCCGTCCTCGGAAACAGAGTCGCGGTCGCCCAGAAGATACGGGAATGCCAGGCCCTCTATCGCGGGAACGATGCGCGAGAGTGTGCCGGCGTTTCCTTCCTCGAAGACCGCCGGCAGAAACTGTCCCCTGGGATCGAAGTGTCCGGAAATGGCTTGCGCGGTGAGAGCGGCTTGTTCTTCCGACAGTGCGGCGGCTTCTTCCATCCCGAGCAGGTGGAAACAGCGCCCGAGGGCGAGATATGCCGCCCACGTTTTCACCGCGACGTAACCGTTCGCCCGTGCCTGACCGAGCGAAGCGTCCAGGGAGTCGTATGTGGTGATCTCCTGCCCGTTTTCACAGCGGGAGGAATCGAGAGCGATAATGCCGTTCCGGATTCCGTCGGGACCGTCGCGGTGTAGCAGACTGTGCAAACAGGCGATCAAAATATCGCGCCGCAAACCGAGCCAGTATTGGTCGCCGACAGTGATCACGTAAAGCGCGGCGGAGAGGCACCAGTTGAGGAGTTGCTCCGACGTCATGTACGAGAAACAGCCGTCAAGGTTGGGACGTTCGTAGGACGAGAATCCGGGCGGCGAAAATTGATTCGCGACCCCCATGTCGTGGGTGAACGAAATCCCACCCAGATAGCGCGGGCGCGAGGGATCCGTCGCGTCCTGGGTTTCGTCGTAGTAACGATACCGGGCGGTGAATAAATCGAGCGTGTTGCGTAGCGTCCACGGATGATACCTGAGTTCCCAGAATGCATGATCCACGACAAGGTCGAAGGTGTTCATCATCCGGTACTCGCCCTCATTGACCACCCAGAGCGGGCGATGGCGCGACTCTTTCGGACTGAGCAGGAGGTCGCCCCTTTCGTCGTGGAGGAGCATCGTGGAGCCGTGATAGGAGTGTGTCGCGTGGGCGAGCAAGAACCGGCGGGGCTCGTTGAGGGGGGCGGCATCCAGTTCGGCGTCCCGTTCCGCGGCGATGCGTTTCCACACGGCCGCCTGTCCGAGGGCATATTCCAGGACCGATTCCACGTCAGGGAATAGTCGGGTATACAGGTACGAGGCCGATACGCCGCTGGTGACAACCCCGCCCCGGTAGAAGCCGAGCGCGATGGTGAATGTTTTCGTTTGCCCCGCGGGCACATGAAACAGTAAGCCACCCCGGTTAGAAAGCCGGTGTACGGGCTGCGGCTTGCCAGCATCGGCGAGGCTGACCGACTGTTGCAAATCCCAGGCGAGCGACTCCTGAACGTCGGGGGCCGCCCCCGTTGCGAACGCCCAGCGCGTTTCGCGAGCCACCCCCTTGAGTTTGTCCGCCGTATCGGAAAGCGGGCGAAGCGGATCAA
>JACMMA010000358.1 GCA_014379275.1 Armatimonadota bacterium
CCACATTCAGTCAGAGGATAAATGATGTTCGCCCTCAATTTCTACAACGAGCTTTACGGCGATGCGCTTCGCAAAGGGCGCAAGTCTGCCACGATTCGCCTCGGCGACAAGTCCGACAAATACCAATCCGGCCAGATCGTCTGGGTGACGCTCGGCCAGCGTTTCGGGCGGCATACCAAATTGTTCACGGGCATCCTGGATGCCGTTGAAGTGAAAACCATACGCGAGTTGTCGCCCCGCGACATCCAGCGGGAGAACCCGGAGTTTCGCACCCACGACGATATATTGCACCTTCTGTCACGTGTTTACTCGCGGGACGTGACGCTGGACGACACCGTTACCATCATCTTATTTTCGCCGATAGATGAGTACGGTCTGGACGGCGTAACCAGTTGACTCGGAGTTGATATATTGCTTTTAGTCCCCCCCGTCCCGGCGTTGATCGCATCGCCGTCTACGCCCGTCTACGCCGATTCGCTCGCGCTTGCCATCTCGCGCATGGAAACCGAGAGGCACAAAGACGCACTTAAACCGCTCAAGGCGGCGCTAACGCTCGACCGGAACGATCCGCTCGGGGTGCTCACCCTCGCCACTCTGTATCTGCATTCCGGCTCCTCGGAACGCGCCGCGAAGGAGTTTGCCCGCGTCCGGCAGCTCGCCCCGAACGAGCCACTCGCCGTCTTCGGGGCGGCACTCGCGGATCTTTCTGCCGGACGCAAGGCGCAGGCGGGAACGACACTCGCTGGCATCCGGGCGTCGGCAGTGCCATCCGCGCCGCTACTCGCCGACTATGTTCGCCTGATGTCCGGGGACGCGTCTCGACTTTCCGGCGAATATGCGAACATCGCGCCCGAGGAACCCGACTTATTGCGACTCGAAATCGCCGCGTTTATCGCCTTGCGGGCGAAAAACATGCCACGGGCGGAGATGTTGCTGTCCGCACTCCTCAAACGTCCCCAGATGAAGCGTCTCCAGGAAGACACGGCGCTGGTTCTGCCGTTCGACTCCGTCATACTAGCCCAAGGATGCGCCGGTACTCTACCGACCGCGCTCGGCTTCCCTGAACCGATACAGAACGAACGTCCGCTTTCCGGGCACGTGTCCTTTTCGCCACCCGCCGGGATAAGTACACAGGCGATCGGATACGTCGCGTTTACCGTGGATGGCGGGCATTTCTCGGCATCCACAAACTACCCACCGTTCGCCGCCGACTGGAATACGCTCCGCGTCCCGAACGGCGACTATACGCTCCGCACCCAGGTTTTCGATCGCGGTCAACAACTAATCAAAGAAACGGCGCGGACGGTGACGGTGCGGAACGCGGGAAGCACGGCGACCTCGAACCGACTCTCAGATCCCGAACGCGCGGAAATGCGCCGCCGCCTACTGGTACTACTCACGCCACGCCCGAGTCGCAAGGCCGCGCACTTCGCACTAGCCGAGCGTGCGGTGGCGAAAGGCGACTCCGCGACCGCTCTATCACATATCGAGTCGGTCGTCGCGATAGACCCGGATTTCCGTGACGCCCGTGCTTCGTTACGCACCTTCAACCGCCAGGTCGCCGGACCGTGCGAAGGAATTTGGAAGGGTCAAACCACGGAGCGGATCGTCGCTCTTACCTTTGACGATGGCCCGAAACCGGAAGCGAACCGTACCCCGGCGTTGCTGAACGCGCTCAAAAAGGAGAACGCCCTGGCGACGTTTTTCGTGGTCGGCAAGATGGTCGAGAAATCACCCGAACTGGTCACGCGCATGTTCGACGAAGGACACGAGATCGCCAATCACTCCTTTTCTCACCCGAATCTGACGTACCTATCCGCGTCCGCCGTGGAGCGGGAACTGTGCCGCACCTCGGTCGCCGTCCGGGACCTGACCGGGGTTCGTCCGCGCTTCTACCGCCCTCCCGGTGGTAATTTCAACACGCAAACCGTAGACGCCGCCCGCGCACTCGGTCTTGCGGGCGCATACTGGACCCTTGATGCCATCCGCCTCGAAACTGCTCCTCTTCCCCCTGCCCAATTGACTAAGTACGTGCTGCAAAATGTGCGTCCCGGTTCGATCGTGTTGCTTCACAATGCCCCTGAAAACACCGTCGCTGCTGTGCCCGATATCGTGCGCGGGCTACGTGAACGCGGTTACAAGATCGTTACCCTTTCGGAATTGGTGAAACGCTCCAAACCGATCGTGAAAACGGCGATAACCCCCAGAAGTGCCCGCATGTTCGACGGTGGGGAGTAAATGTATAGTTTTGTTGTTTAGCCCTCCCGGACGGGGGCAACGTAAGGTTGCCCCCGTCCGGGAGGACTAACAACAGGCTTTTGTTTCCGTGCATCGACGCGATAGAATGACAGAATATGGCGACACTACGGCGAGAAAGGGAGCGGCGCGGAACCAGTCTTCCCGCGGGTGCGTGGCACGTGTGCGAGACCACATGGGGCGAAGCGCAGCGCGTCCGTCTCGTCACCGGCGTCCCTGCGCTGGCGGAGTCACCGGAGCGCATCCGCTCGATCCACGCTGTCGGTTTCGTGCGCACGGGCGGTAGCGAGGACCATCTACTGCTGGTGCAAAACAAAGACGGCTCCTTCACGTTCCCCGGCGGTCGTTTAGAAGGTTCCGAAACGCCCGATGCCGCACTGAAACGCGAGGTTTGGGAAGAGGCCCGTGCCATCCTGATGCCGAACCCGGTTCCGGTCGCCGCAACCCGCATCGAGTTTCTCAACCGTGTCCCCGGTCGAATCCACCGCGTTCATCCGTCGTACCTGCTCTGGGTAGTCGCCGAAGTCGCCTCCCTGTCCGACGAAGCATGCATCGACCCCGCCCCGAACGGTGTGGTCGGTCGCCGCATCGTCCCGGTCTCCGAAGCACAAGCCCTGCTATTCCCCCCCGCCTTGCTCGTCCTGGAAGCCGCCCTATCCCAGCGGAAGGAGAATGTATAACCGCCAAGACGCCAAGAACGCCAAGGTAAGGGAAGAGGAGAGATTTAAGGTTTAGGGTGCGCTCGTTGTTGAAATGGCACAACAAAACCTGCAAGCCCACTCCAAAATCTCTCCTCTTCCCTTACCTTGGCGTTCTTGGCGTCTTGGCGGTTCGAAACATAATGACCGACGGGAGCAAGCGATTGGTGGTGGCACTGGGTGGGGCGAGCGGGGCGATCTATGCCGTGCGTTTTTTGCGTCAAGCCGTGAAGCATTACGACGAGATCTATGTCACGATGTCGCGCAACGCGGCGGCGGTATTGCTGACCGAGATGAATATTCGCATGTCCGAGCCACCCCAGGCGAGCGATCTGGTCGGATTCGACGCGCCGCAGATCCGATTTTGCCGACCCGGTGACTTTTTCACGCCGCCCGCATCGGGGTCGTTCCGGCATGCGGGGATGGTGGTTATCCCCTGCTCGATGGGCACGGCGGGGCGTATCGCGAACGGCATCAGCGATGATCTGACGACCCGTGCCGCCGACGTCTGCTTGAAAGAAGGGCGCAAACTGATCCTGGTCGTGCGCGAAACACCGTGGAACCTGATTCACCTGCGCAACCTGACTCAGCTAGCCGAAGCGGGCGCGACGATCCTGCCCGCTGTGCCCGCGTTCTACCATCAGCCGACGACAATCGAGGACCTCGTCGATACGGTCGTCGCCCGCGTCCTGCAAAACTTAGGGGTCGAGCAGGGCCTGATGCGCGAGTGGCAAGCGGAAGAGTGAATCTTACTTTTTCTTGGCGGGCCGCAACTCGGTGATCTTGCCCGAGTCACGGTATACGAAGGTGGTTGGAGAGGGCTTACGGAAACCCGGTTCCTGCAACTGGCTAAGCCGGTAGTAACCGGGGAACACCATCTGCAGGCGTTCACGTTCGGCGCGAACCGTCGGTTCCTCGGAGCAATCGCCAAACTCCTCGGTGATGTAGTATTTTGTCGCGGACTTTATATGAACCACGCGAAATACCGCCGGGCACGCATTTCCGCCCATCGCCACACCGAGAACGACGGTGTCTCCCATACCATATCGTGCATTATACGAATACAGACGGACGCTTGCCACATCTTTATGGGTGGCGATAATCTTCCCGCCGAGACGGACCGTGTACAACTGCCCGTCGGCGGCGAGACCAGTCGGTCCACTTTGCGTGATAGTAAGCACACCACCTACCGTGGAAACGGATTGGATATTACCCACCGCGTTCTGCCGTGACAACGCCACACGAACACATAAAACGGCAGTTAGGGCGACGAACGTTGATATAACGACGGGATAAAGACTGTGAATTCGGTTACGCATAGCACCCCTATTTTACCCGCTACATACGGTCCGGCACGCCGATTCCGAGCAACGCCAGACCGTTCTTCAAGCCCTGCGCGGACGCGGCGACGATTGCGAGACGTGCCGCCTTGAGTTCATCGGTTTCTGCCTTGAGCACCGGGCATTTGTCGTAAAACCGCGAAAACTCCTTCGCGAGCGTGTAGGTCCACTCAGCGACCGTCGCGGGAAGGAATTTTTCCCCGGCATCACGCACGGCCTGCGGCAACCGGGCAAGGTGTTTCAACACCGCCTGCTCCTCCGGCGCGGTCAGGATTCGTGGATCGGCGGTGGGTAGCCCGACCGGTGCTTTACGCAGGATGCTTTTACAGCGGGCGTGCATATACTGGTTGTATGTCGCCGTGTTCCCGTTCAGCGCGAGCATCTTGTCCCAGTCGAACTGGATATTGCGGTCCGGTCCCTGGTGTAAATCAGAATAGATTACTGCCCCGACTCCCAACAGTTCACTGATTGCGTCGATCTCGGATTCCGACACCTCACTCTTGCCATCCGCGATCTGCTGGCGCATGACTGCCTCCGCACGAACCGCCGCTTCGTCCAGGATCTCATCCGCGAAGATAACTTCACCCTTGCGAGCCCGGAACCGGTCACCATCCGCTTTTGTCACCATCCCGTTTGGTATATGGACCGAGCGATCGGCAATCTCGACGTACCCCATTCGCCTGGCGATCTCGAACACCTGTTGGAAGTGCAACCGCTGCTCCGCGCCAACAACATAAATATTTCTAGTGGGGTGATATTCTCGCCACCGGTAAAGCACGGTCGCGAGATCCCGCGTCTGATAGAGGGTACCACCATCGGTTTTGCGGAGCAGACAGGAGGGCAATTTTTCACCGAAATCGACGGCTACTGGTCCATTCGGTTCGGCGGTGGCTACCCCTTTATCGATGGCTTCCTGGATGACCTGATCCAGCACCGGCTCGAAAAAACTCTCCCCAACCTGCGTGTCGAATCGGATATCAAGGCGTGAGTAAGTTTTGTCGAACTCGGCGAGCGAAAGCGTAATGATACGTTGCCACGTTTCGCGAGCCCACGGGTCGCCGTCTTCTAATTTTTTGAACCAGGCGCGGGCGTTATCTTTGATCGACGGGTTTGATTCCGCCTCGTTGTTGTAGTCGGCATAGATTTTCATCAGTGCGGGTACGGGGTTGGGATCGTCCCACGGCGTAAATCCTTTGTCGTGGATGGCAGCGAGGATGTAGCCGAACTGCGTCCCCCAATCGCCTAAATGGTTGTCGCCGATTACGTTGTAACCTAACGACTTGAGGATGAGGTACAGCGAGTGCCCGATAACCGTGGTGCGCAGACTGCCGACATGGAGTTTTTTGGCGATGTTGGGCGACGAGTATTCGACGATAACGGTATTGCCCTTGCCGACGGTTTTATCCTCGCCGTAAGCGTTGCCCCGCACTTCAATATCGGCAAGCACGGCGGACGCGAACACGTCCGGGCGCACGGAAAAGTTGACGAACCCGCCCGCCGGTTCGACGCGGGCGAACAGGGAGTCGGGGGAAAGGGTGACGGCGTCGGCGAGGCGCTTGGCGAAATCGTTCGGGTTCGTCCCGGCATCTTTCGCGGACGCAAACACGGGGAATGCGAGGTCGGCGGGGACATTCGCCTTCGGTTCGGCGAGGTTGATCGATCCCGGCGCGACGAGTCCGGTGGCGGCAATCAGGGCGGTGGCTTCGGTGCGAAGCCGGTCAAAAACGTAGGGCAAAGGGGTGTCCATATGCCCTTATCGTATCACAGGTGGCAGGCGGTAAAAGACTGGCGGACGTTTGGAAACGTCCGCCTCATATCCGGCGCCGCGCTTCCCCGAGCAATTCATCGACGCGGGCGCGGGTGGCCGTAAGCATGTCCACGATGCTATCGAGGTCGGCGGCGTTGTCCACCTTCGCCAGATTGATTTCCGCGAGCACCTGCGGCAACCGCTCCACGATACCGACCATCGCCCGACTCATCGAGAACGGTAATCCTTCGCCCTTGTTGGCGAGCGGTCCCCCGGCGTAGGCTCCCTCGTGATAATCGATCTCCCGCTCCCGGCTGCCCCCACCGCCGCCCGCGCCGCGCCCACCGCCCGAAATATCATCGCCGCTCCTGCCGCCGCCGAACCGCTTCCGCAGACCGTCCGGGCCTTCACCCAGGATCGCGTCAAAATCATCCGGGCTTTCGCGCAAGGCTTTCGCATACAGCGCGGTCTCGTCCGATGATAGCTTGTCGCCCTTGATCTTCTCGACCAGCGCAGCTTGCGCTTCCGGATTGTCGTTGAGTTGGCGCAGGAACCGCCCGTGCTTCTCGGTCAGATTTCCCGCCGACGGTCGGTTCGGCGACGAAATGATCTGCTCACCGATCTCTTCCGGCAGATCCATCAGATCCAGCAAGTAGCCGACGGTGCGCTCGGAAAGTGCGAGCCGTCCGGCGACCTCCTTGTTCGTCGCGCCGATGCCCTCCTTGAGCGACTTGATCGCCCGTGCCTTGTCCAGCGGGGCGAGTTCTTCGCGCTGCAGGTTCTCGATCAACTGCTCAGTCGCCTTGTCTGACGTGTCCGTGGGTGCCTGGGGACGGACGATGCACGGAATCTCGAACAGCCCGGCGATCTGCGACGCGCGCCAGCGACGTTCGCCGGTGATAATCCGGTAGCCGTCCACGCCGGTCAGCGGGGCGACCGTGATCGGGTTCAAAACGCCGTGCTGTCGGATCGAGTCGGCGAGCCCTTGCAACGCGGCGTCATCGATCGCTTTGCGCGGCTGTTCGGGGTCTTCAATAATGCGGGAAACTTCTATCGGCTGCAGGTCCACGGGGCGGTTCTCCAGAAATACGGTTCGGTCCGGGCAAACAGTTTGCCCGGACCTTTTCGCGTATTATAGGCGCCGCACCGCCTCCTGTCAATGCGGTTACGAGCGCGGCACGGTCGGCTATCCCTACGGCACGAACAGGCTATCGGTCGTGCTCCCGATTGAAGTTTCCCGGAACTGCTTTCCGTCCCGGAACAAAACGGTCACCGAGTAGATATGAGACATACCGGTGACGAGCGTTGGCGGCATTGCGGTAACGGAAGTTAGTACCGTCCCATCCAGGCGGTTATAGGTGAGTTCGCCTGATGGTGTTGTGGAATCGAAATACTGCGTTGTAACCGGGGGAGTAGAACCTATGAGTTGACCATCGCGGAACACGTGGTACTCGACGATATTATTGGGGGGGACATCCGGGCTGGCTTGCCACGTCACCTGCACACGCGACGGGGACATGCCAGACACCAACCGTGCGCTGACAGTGGGGAGACCGGTCCCTGGCGACTGAACCGGTGACTGAACCGGGGAGGGGGACAGGGATGGTGACGGAGATGGCGAAGAAGACGGAGACGGCGCTGGGGATGACGACGAGTCACTCCCACAGCCGCCTGCCGAAAATACGAGTGCCGCGATGAAAAAAGCGCTCACCAACCTACTGATAGACACATAGTTACGCATGACGATGTGCTCTGCCTTCCTGCTTACGAGATGCATAATCCTAGCGGACTGGCACCTGATGTGTCAATGGGATGGGGGGCGGGTACGGGGTATTTACATGAACAAAATTCTATCGGCAGTCGTAGCGGTGGTACTGTGTGCCGCGCCCGCGTTCGCGCAAGGCTCCGTGCACCAACTCTATGTGAACGGACAGGCGACCGGCGGCGAAGTCGCCCCGCGATCGTTCGGAAATACCGTTTATGTCCCGCTCCGCTTTGTCACCGATTATCTGGGCGGCGGCGCGACATGGGACAACAAGACACGAACGGCAAATCTTCAGCAGGGAACACGCAACATGGTGTTCGTGGTCGGTTCCAGGCGAGCAACCGTCAACGGCGAGGGTCGGGCGCTTACCGCACCGCTCCGGTTGCAACGCGGGCGTGTCCTGCTTCCTTTGCGCGATGTGGGTAACTTGATGGGCGCGCAGGTTTCCTACAACGAGACGAGTGGCGCGGTCTTTATCACGGTCCCGGAAGGGTCCTTAAACCCGGCGATCCGACAGGGACGCGCGGCGCGCGACTCGAACCGACCTGATACCAGTGCAACCAACGCGGCTCAGAATGGCTCTGGTGCGGTTAGCGGCTCCGCGCCGTAAGTACAGCGGGTTCATCGGCGGACGTCACGGTCGAGCGGGCGGCGTAGTTCTGCTCCTCGACGCGGGCGACTCGGTCTTCGAGGCGGGTTAGTCCCGCATCGAACGATAGGTCGAACTTCGTCGAGGTGTCGCGCAGTATCGCTACCTCCTCGCGCAGGGCTTGCAGTTCAGCGCGTACATCGCTTGACACGTTCACGTTTCCGGCGGTGTCTCGGTTCTCTACCGCGCCGACCCGCGCATGGATTTCGGCGATTTTGCGCACGTGCGCGAGATATATCGCCAATGCCGCAATTCCTATACCCGCGAAGGGAATCATCAAAGCCAATATTCCTGCGTCCATATACTCCTCCTACCGCCCTTGATTTCCCATGAGGACCGTTTGCGGCTCGTCGACCGATGCCGCCGCGCCGTTGCGGTACACGGGCGAATTTATAGTGCGTCCCTCGACGCGGTTCACGCGCTCCTCCAGACGGTCCAGACCGGCGTCGAACGACAGATCAAACTTGGCCGTGGTTTCGCGTAGCTCACGCAACTCGCGTTGTACCTCGCGCAATGTCGAAATTGTCGCCTCTGTCACCCCCGCGCCCTGCTGATTACGGATTTCCTCTAACCGGATCCGGTGTTTCCACCAGACCATCACCGGAATCCAGCCGAACAATCCCGATACGGCTATAATGCCCATCAAACCCTCGAAAATATTGTCCAAACCCTGTTATCCTTCTTTAAGCCAATCGGGGAGCGGTCCGGTCGACCCCGGCGGTGGCGCCGCCGATGCCTTGATCCGATCCGCGCCCACGCGGGCGATCCGTAGCGCGTCCGCGACCGTGAGCCGCCCTCCGTACAATGCTTTCCCGATTATGACCCCTTCCACGCCGTGTGGTTGCAACTCGGTGAGAGTTTTTATATCCTCGGGACCGGAAACCCCGCCGGACGCCAGCGTCGGCTTCCCGGTCGCGCGGGCGAACGCCACAGTCGCCTGTGAGTTTACGCCTTCCAGCATGCCGTCCCGCGAGACATCGGTGTACAGGAATCGCCTCGCCCCCATCCCCGCAAGGCGCAGGCCGAAATCTTCCGTGCGCTCTTTGGAGGCGGATAGCCAGCCGTGAACCGCGACATGATCGTCTTTCGTGTCCGCCCCGACGATGATCTGATCGGCGTACTTGTCGAGCATCGCAGAGATCACCGCCGCGTCACTCGCCGCCGTGGTCCCCACGATGATGCGGGCGGCACCGATCCGCAAAACCTGCTCGGCGCGTTCGGGGGTTCGGATGCCGCCGCCGACCTGCACCCGGAGGTTCGGAACCCGGCGAATAATGTCGCGGACGACGGCCAGGTTTTGCGGGTCGCCGGTTCGCGCCCCGTCCAAATCCACGATGTGTAAAAACGTCGCGCCGTCGGCGGCGAATTGCGCGGCGACCTTCACCGGGTCTTCGGCGACGCGCGTTTCGGACGCGAAGTCACCGCGCTGCAAACGGACGGCTTTGCCGCGCAAAAGATCAATAGCGGGGATGATTTCAAGCATGGTTTATTCTCCTTCGATCTCAGCCGGGTCGTTTTCGGGGAAGGAAACGCGGCGGTAGATTTCGGCGAGCGGGATCGCGATCACAGTTGTTCCCACCGTCAATTGCCAGGTATCGTCTAACGAATCATACTCCCCACCGACGACCCACTTACCGTCGCCCTGCCTTTCGTAGTGTTCGACCAGCGGCTCGTACTGATCAACCAAAACGTAATGACGGAGTGAGTTTATCGCCCGGTATTGACGCGACTTTGTCGTGCGATCTTTTGTGGCTGTAGATGAGGAAAGCACCTCGACGATGAGGATCGGGTTTTGTAAGCACTCATCCGGCGTGATTTGCGGGTCACCACACACGATCACCAGGTCTGGATAGTAACACAGTCGGTTGTCCGACACTTCCACCCGCATGTCACTCCCGAGCGTCTCGCAAGCGGAAGAGTACAGCGCATTTCCAAACAGAAGCGTTAAATTTTTGCAGATCAAATTGTGTTCGAAAGATGCCCCCGACACGGTCCCTCCCACATCGCCCCAAGCGGGCTCCATTACACCGTCCACGAAGTTGTGTTTAATATCCGACTTCCGCTCGCGCTCCATGTACTCGGCGAACGTGATTCGCTCCTTTGCGGGGCGCGTTGGCGGGGCGGGGCGGAGTGCTCCGCCGTCCGCGGACGGTCTTTCCTGGGTGACTACTGCCATCGCGTCGTTTCCTTTCTATAGC
>JACMMA010000359.1 GCA_014379275.1 Armatimonadota bacterium
ACCTGCGATACAACCTCTAGGCGCAAGGAGGAGCGGACGGCGAGAAAAGCGGTTCCCCGGAATACATGCGACGTTTCGCCACAACTAAGTGGCACGCATTGAACCAGTTTAAAAAATAAACGCCCGTGCGACCATGGCCGCACGGGCGTTTCCCTGTATCGGGATACGGACTTTCCTAGGGGTGGATTGTCGGGAACGAGTTTACAACCTCGAATCCCATGTTGTCCCAGTGCCGCTCATCGGCAAACGGGCGGTGGTTGACGAAGTATGGGGCGTCCTTTGTGTACCTTTTTATCTCACTTCGCTCCGCTGCACTGTGGTATACCTGATGTACGAAGTACACTGCCGCCCGGCTGAACGGCAAGGTTACGCCTTTAGGGAACACGGTGTCCTTGATAAGCCTGCCCTGTTCCGTGATCAGAATGCGGTTGCGCGAAATGTACAGGTCGAACTGGTGTCGCTTGTCCAGATCATGGTGCGAGCCGTTGTGCGAAGGCATGCCGTTCGGCAAAGGGTATTTGCGCGAAGGATTCCCGGAACTATTTGGAACGCCGGTTTGATGCAACAGATCGTGGCGGATCAACTTACCGGAAGCGTCCTTACCAAGGTAAAGCTGTGCGGTGTGCAACGTGGACAGTATTTCCCACCGAATCATATTCCCCTTAACTGTCGGCAACTGGTTTCCACTCGGGAACGAGCCGGTGACCCGTAGAGGATCGTCAGCGGCAGCGATAAACACGTCACACCACCGTCGCCCGGTGACGTGCGGATCGACCTCGAACGTAACGTGCAATACCTTGTCGCCGCTGAAATCCGCGTACGCCTTCGGTTGCATAACCAGCGAGGCTATGGCTTGATGCAACGAGCCGCCTTTAGACGGTGTCCCGCCATCGTAAAGGGCGTCCATAAAATGGTTGCTCATGACGAAGGCGCGGGAGTTGTCCCTGTCTCCCCGCACGTTGTAGATGATCCATCGGTCGTTCTCGACGGTACCCACGTCGCCGCGGTGCGCTTCGAGGATGTCCGGCGGTGTCGGGGCGGGTTTAAACGGCTTGCTATCGCGGAACGTGTCAAAGAATACCTGTGACCCGGTGAGCACACGCGGTTCGCAAGAGACCGTGAAAGGTTCCGACGTTGCTATCGCGACCGGGACGTTGGACGGGTCGCCGTGCCCATTGACCGCCATGTTTGCGTGCCCGTCGTGACCTACCCCACCCGGTCCGAGTGTTCCGTCCATCTTCTGGAACGGACCGAGTTTATCCACTGCCTCCACGATGAGTGTTGCAGGCACCCCCGGCGTAAGACCGTTCATTTCAATGCTCAACGAACCGGCACTATATTTGTAGGAGCCGTGTTTTTGTGCCTCATAGACCCGGTAGTCCGCCGCGCCGGGAACGGCGTCGAAGTGTACCACCACGCTGTCATCGTTCGGCACGATTTGGGTTATCGTTACTTGCGCTCCCGCGATTATCACGGGTTTAGCCGTGACTTGCATTGTTACCGGCAGGGAGGTAGCGCTCTCGATGGGGGCCAGAAAAGACGAGTTGACACCACGCACCATGTACGTATGTTGCTCACCGACACGAACATTGGTGTCGAACCAGTTCTGTCCCCAGATGCCGGTCATCACTTTCACTCCGTCACGGTAAATATCGTACGTGTTGGCATCGATGGCACCAAGCCAGGTCAGTCTCACACGGGGATTCCCCACATTCCATTCTGTCACCGCGCGGAGCGTGACCGGGGCACGCATTTCGGAGGTCGATGGCTCCGCGGTCGCGGGGTCGCGGGTGCGTTGCGTTCCCACTATGTTAGACGGTAGCGTCTCCTCACCTTGGCTGTTAACCGCCGTGACTGCGTAAGTCATGCCGGGATAGTATTGCGCGGTGGGCACTGTATAGGTGGCAACGTCGGTGGTATAGGCGATCAATTTGTCGTACTGATAAATGTTATAACGCACTGCATTGGCGAGCGCATCCCATGTCAGCACATCGGTCGGTTTGCGTAAAGCAGTCACCCACAATCCACTTACACGCAGGTTCGTCGGCGCGGTCCATCCGGAAGACGGCGGGGGGGCTATGGAGGCGAACGGAGCCAAAACGGTAACAATCCCGCTCTTACTGCTTTCCCGCCCGCTCGCTGCGACGCTGCTTACCTGGTAGGCATATGTTTGCCCGGAGATAATGCCCATATCTTTCCATAGGGTTTCAGTGACCCCGGACTTTACGAGTGCACCATCGCGATAGATGTTGAAAGTGGAAATCGCCACCGGACTGCTCGTCGGTAGGGCCCACGATAACTCCGCATGCGCCATCGCCTTGCCGCCGCAGCAGGTGTCGCTCCAGCGACCGTAAGCCGTCAGACTCACCGGAGACCCAGGTACCGCCGAACCGTTCGTAACCGGGGCGCTTGAAGCCGGAGCCGAATACAGGCGACTTTGCGGGATCACTTGCAAAGATTGTCCGGGGTACCGCCAGGACAATTGTGCGGCAGCTTTGCCATACCTCTCGGCATACTCCAACTGAATGTCATATTTTCGTCCCGCCACCAGGGCAAGATCGGCACCCACATGAGTGGACGGGTAGTAACCATTCGCGGCATTGATGACGAGTTTACCGTCTACCCATAAGCGCAAACTGTCATCGGCCTGGATACTAAATGAATAGGAACCGGATACGGGAGCCTCGACCTGACCCGTCCATTTAACGGTGAAATTGTCCGCGGAGATGGTAGGTAGGGGTCCCTGATAACCCCAGATAAAATTCACAACCGGGTCGATTCGCTTCACCGTCGTCGATCCGGACTTATATTCGCCCTGCAACCCGTTGCCTTTGGCAAACCCGACGCCTTGCGCCAGAGCATCGCCATTCATACATAGCAAAATAGCATTTATAGCAATCACACCGAGCATTCTTCCGGTGTTTTTGCGGGGGGAGTTCCAATTCATTCTTACTTAACCCTTCCGAGTCTATCTCTCCGAGATTAACCTTGTCCGGCGCAAAGAAAAAGGAGCAGCTATCTGCTCCCCGTTCTTCATTGTCGGACGAGACTGATTATTGGAATGAAACGATACGTCTCATTAGGTCACGCGTTCAAACTCTATCTATTTACCGGGTAGTACATGACGAACATTTTCATGCGTTAAACTCACGCTAATTCATCATGACAATGGTGAAGTAGGCTTTTTCTGCGTTGAAGCGGGCTTATTCTACCGATTGCGACGTTTATCCGAAGGGGAATTCATTAAAGACAGTAATCAATTGATGTTTTTGGCGGCATCGAAGTTCGCCTCGACGTGCGGCGATGTGCCCATGTAGTTCAGAGCATCGGCGAGATATTTCGAGGTCAAAAATGCCCGAGTCTTGAAATAGGGCGAGGAATGGTTCGCCCCCAGAACAAGGAGTTGAGATGTAGATGCGCGTTCGGAAGCCGCTCGATCCGCTGCCGTATTTCTTGCGGCAAATATGCAGACTGAGTGCGGGACGACAAACATAGTCTGTATGTTTCGAGGAAGTCTCGCAATCGTAGTCGTATCGCGTCCCACAGGGAAGACAGCTGATCTGCCGCGAACCAGGTACGGATGGGAACCACCGCGCGTCAACGGACGTATCGTTTTCCACACGCGGGCGCAATATCCGGTAGCGGGTGATGTTACCGGTAAGAGTGATTAGGGCGAAATCGAACTGATAGCGGCGGGAAACCGCCCTACCTCCGGCTTGCGCTTTCAATACCATCGAACCCATTGCTTGTCCTACCTTCCATACAGTTATTGCCAGCGTTTTCGGCTTCCGAGCACCGCATCGGCGCAATCGGCGTGGGGCGACTCGCGCTAATCCGGCAACTTACGTAATATTCGGGCGGGTACGCCCCCGACCAGTGTGTTCTCCGGTACATCTTTGGTAACCACCGCACCCGCCGCTACCACAGCCCCCCGCCCGATGGTGACGCCGGGGAGCAACGTCACGTTGGCAGCGATCCACGCGCCGTCCCCGATCGTCACCGGCTCATGAAGGTGACGCCCGGAACGCATTTCGGGCGAGCCGATCTCGTGTCCGGTGGTCACAATCATCACATGATGCCCGATGGCTACGCCGTTTCCGATTGTGATCGGCGCGGACGCATCCAGATAAAGCGGGGAATTCAGTCGACAACGGTCTCCGACCACGATTTTCGCTTTGCCCCCCCGGTAGCAGATAAACGTCGCCGGCCCGTGGAAAGAGGTCCCCGAACCTACGTGGATGCCACAAGCGCGATAAATACGTGCCCGGAACCGGGGACCGGTTCCGGTAGGAAGAAGCCGCCCCAATACATTGGCGAGCCACAACAAAGGTTGCGCCACGGTCGCTTCCTCACGCAGGACACGGGCGAAATAGCCGATGCGTAATTTGTGATCGCCTGCCGTCGTCATACAGTTGCCCTTTCTGGATGATTCGCCTCCGGAGAGGCCGTTCGAACACCCAGAATGGTGCGGTATACGGCAAGCACATTATGGCACATCTGATCCGGTGAAAAATCGCGTCTCGCACGGGCGGAGCCGGCATGGCCCATCCGCTCGCGTAAACGCTGGTCCGTTAGCAGCAAGGTAATCTTCTCCGCCAGCCCGGCAATATCCTTCGGCTCTACTAAAAAACCTGATTCATTTTCCGACACGACTTCGGGGACACCCCCGCTCCGATAGGCGACGCTAGGTTTTCGCATCGCCGCCGCCTCCAAAAACACCATCCCCCAGGGCTCCTCCCAGGTCGGCATCGCATACACATCGAACATCGCGAACATGCGCGGCGTGTCGGAACGAAATCCCGTGAAAATCACGTTGGGAGTCAGGCCCAGCTCCGCGATCCGGCCTTCCAACTCGTTGCGGAAAGACTTGCCGTCGTGGGCACGGGGGTCATCTTTCCCGACGATCACCAGACGTACGCCGGGGAGCGCTTCGCGCACTCTTGCCATCGCCTCCACCAGGTCAGCGTGGCCCTTCCACTTGAACAGCCGCGCGACGATGCCGACGACGGGGGCATCGGGGTCTATACCGAATTCACGGCGGACCTCCTGGCCGGATAGTTGCGGGTCCCAGATGTCGGGGCGTGCATCGAAACAGTTCGGCACCGCGAAAACGCGCTCGCGGGCGAACCCGGCCTGCACGATGCCGCGCGCGGTATACTCCGAAACTCCAATGATAGCGTCACAGTTTCGCAGTGCCCATTTCGTCGCCTTGCTTTGCCAATCGCCGTAGTTGACGTGCATGTGAACCACGGATTTCGCGCCGGTCAGTTTCCCGAGGACCGTGCCGTATAACGCGTCGCGTGGCTTCTCGGTACCGTGGAGAATCTGTATTTTGTTGCGGCGAATATAGCCCGCGAGTCGGAGCAGCGTCAGCGGCACCCGCGGTCCCTCGAAAACAGTCCGCCGGAGCCGCTCCCGTTTCGGCACGTTATCCAGGGAGGGACCGAAGTGCGTCGGCAAGACGTGGCAGTCCGGGATGGCTTGGAAGCGGGGGAAGGCGTCTGAATCGGGGGCACTGGAGGAGACGGGATTCGCCGCGACATGACAGGAAACCTTGCGCCTGTCGTAATGGCGTAAAAGCATCGCATGCAACGCCGAATCCGCTCCGAGGAAGGTCTGTGATTGTAGGAAAAGAACGGGTATCGGGTTCATTAATTCAACCTTTTCGAGGAAATTTGGGATTCACTAATGGACTCGGCCGCGCCGGCTGGCGGTGTGCTCGATCTGAGCGGTCTCGCCGGGATACCCCCAACTACGGCGTTCGGGGCGACATCGCGCGTCACTACCGCGCCTGCGGCGACTGTCGCACCCTGCCCGATGGTGACCCCTTTTAATACGGTCACCCGCGCACCTAGCCACACCCCATCCTCAATGATCACGGGACGCGAAACGCCTGGTTGAGTGTGATCTCCGGGCGTGTGGAAATCGGTGTCCATTATCAAAGAGTAGTTTCCGATGGCGACGTTGCTGCCTATTCGGACGCAAGACGAGGCGCAAATCGAAACGCCGCTATTGATGAAAGAGCGGTCCCCAATCTCTAGCAACGCACCCTCCAAAACCGCGAGTTCCACAGGGACGTGATCCGCATGTATTCTCATTCTTTCGCCGAGTCGCAACACCCCCCGATTTTTGATGATCAACCTACCTTCGACGCACAAAAAACGCCCGACCCGTGTACATCCCCGCGCTTTCCAGGCGGACGCGGCTAGTTGCCATGCCAATGCCGCCGACCGAAACGGATTGCGGATTAAACGCTTTAGCCCCGCGTCAGAAATCCCGAAACGCGACGAAACTGCTTGTACTCCCATGGGATTAAACGGTTCCCCCTTCAAAGATCATATCATCCGCGATGTAAAGACGGCGCGGCGTGTCCACGGCGTGTGTGTTACTTTGTTTTAAGCCGTCGAGGAAGCCGTGGATATAGGTGCGGGATGTGATGCGAGTCCTGCCAGTGATTATCCGCGACGCGGTTCGCAGAATGTAGAGCGCGATCCGCTTGCGAATCGCCGCCTTCGCCCACGCATCGCCGCACCGGGCGTGTTTCCCATAGAACGCCGCGTCGCCACGCCCATAGGCGTACGTCACCTTGTCCCAGTGATCCCGTAAGCGGAACGATTTGTGAATCGCAGTGAGTGTAGGCTCCGCGACGATTTTTAAACGCGCCCTCTGCGCCCGGTAGGTGAAATCGAAATCCTCGCCGCCGCCGAATACACCTCCTGCACCCAACACCGTGTCGTACACCCCGATCTTCTCTGTGAGTATTTTGCGGAACGCCATGTTCGCGCCCATGCCGAAGATGTCTCCTTTTTTCAACTCGCGGCGGGTGTCAAAGTAAAGGCACGGCACGATAATCTCGGCGCGGTTCTTATACTCATCCGGGATCCAGACTTGCCCGTAAACCATGTACAGATCGGGATCGCTTGCGAACAAAGTCGCGATAGTGTCTACCCAGTTTTTCCCGACCGTGCAATCGTCGTCAGTGAACGCGACGATGCTTCCTTGTGCTTGGGCGATCGCAAGGTTCCGGGCGAGTGACAAACCACGCGTGTCAGTCGGGATGTGCCGGACGGGTATACGCCCCCCGATCTCCGAGCGGCAGATTTCCACGACGCGGGCTGTTTCATCGTTGTCGCTCTGGTCTACAACAACCACTTCGAAACTTGCCGAGCAGTTCGATAGCACACTGCGCAGGGAGTGGATCAGTTCGTCCGCGCGGTTGCGTGTACAGATCAGCACCGAAACGGTGGGGTTGGGTTGCATCTTTTATATCGCCTCCGTAAGCTCGCTCCGTGACGAGCGAGTAGCAGGTCCGGATGACTTCGGTGAGGTAAGTTCCGGCAAAAGTACGCGAGTATAACAACTCAGCAAAAATATTTCCAGTATGGCGTCGGCTGCCATCGCCCCGAATGCGCCGTTTCTCATGAACCGCTCTCCTGCCCAGATACACACGCCGCAAACCGGGAACGCCAGCAAAGCGGCAACGGCAGTGACTTTGCCAAAGATAGCCTGCTTGCCTGCTGCAACCAGGGCGGTTCCCACCGCCTGCTGCGCGAACCAAAGCACCAAGACACATCCCGTTAAACGCAGAACTGGCACACTTCCGGCGAAGCCCTCTGGGTAATGCAACAGGTGTAGTAGTATCTCGGGGAACACGATCAGCACTAGAGAGAGCGGTACCAGACACGCGAGCAGAACACAAATCATGCTACGTACCATCTGCGCATACCCATCACGATCCCCGCTATGATAAAGACGCGTCAATATCGGGAGCATCGCCCCGGCAACCGCCACAGGTACCATCTGCGCCGCCCCTGCAAAACGCTTCGCTAACCCGAACCATCCTATCGCCTCAAGTGTCGAAAGCTTGGACATCAGCAACGCGGACGAACCGTCGCCATAGATGGAGACGAAGACCATCGAAGAAAGAAAGGGTAGGCCTGCGACGGCGAGGTTACGGCATTCCGCGTACCGACTCATAGGGGGAGGGCCAATGGCTATCTCCTTTTTGGCTTGCAAAAAAGGAAGTAACTTGCGCCACGCGAAAGCCGCCGAGATTGCGGTTCCGAATAGATACACGGCGACGAAGGACCAAAGGGGAGCCTTCACATAGACCAGCCCTACCGTACACGCAGAAAATACAATCTTTTCCGCGAGCACCGCGGCGTTTTGCTTAGGAAACTCCTCCAAACCGCGAAGTGCCGATTGGAACGGCTCGGTAATATGCCCCGCGACGCTGGAAATGAGTGCGATAATGATCACAAGTCGTACGTTGTCTGCGTAACCTAACAGAAATGTCACCCCGGCACCGAGTGACAGCACCAGCAGTCCGAGTGTTAACCGCAAAATGAGCGCGGCACGTACCAGTTCACCCACACGCTCGGGGGTCCGGGCAATCTCACGCACCAGCACCGTGGATGTACCGAAATTAACGAAGACCGAAAGAGTGCCCGCGAAACCGGCGGCGAGTGTCAAGACTCCCAGATTTTTTTCGCCGAGGTAGCCTGGCAAAAAAAAGGTCACCCCCATCGCCATCGTCCATGTCAGTGCTTGTGTCAGAAGGGTCGAACCGACGTTCCTGCCGAACTTACCGCGCAAGAGAGTGAAAACGTTCATCAATTTCCTTTTCGAATCTGAGGGTGTTCGGCAGTTTGGGGCGACGGCGAGTAGACGGCACTAAGTGCTCCGAGCCATATCGCCGCGAACAACATGGCACGAAAGTTCGATAGCGCCATGTCATAAAGACCGAACATTAATAACGCGACAAGAGTTGCAAGGCAGAAGACGGCGTGACAGCGAACGATGGCCGGCGCATCCTCGTCGCGTGCCGCGTGGCAGCAAAGTATGATAGCGGAACAGAACATGACCCAGAAAGTGACGAAACCTACGGTCCCGACGCGCATCCATACCCAAAGAATCTGATTATGCGGGAGCAAATCCCACCACTCATATGTACCGCTTATGTCGGCTATTTGAACCGCATGAAGCATCCTTTTCCCGTACCCATAACCTTGGACAGGCGCGAGACGGATCGTAGCCATCTGGTTCGCATTCTCGGCGTCGCGATAAATGTTGGACGACGCATCCCGCGCATCCGGCTCGAAGTTGGAACGTATCGCCCGTGCCGGTTGCGCTATGGCAGCCTCGCTATTCTTGAAAACGTTGTAGTAAATCGGGCCGAGGATGGCACCCGCGAGTCCCACGGCGGCAATCGCCCGGCGGCGGTGCGGGAACGCCCGGAACGCGGCAAACAGCATCATCGGAAGAGCGATCACCAGTGCCGCTGTCCCAGCACGGCGGTTCGTGGCGAGATAGCCAAGGATAACTATGGGCAGATTGAGCCACAGATATGTCCGCAGGGCACGATACTGCGGGTCGCTTGCCAGGCTCAGCACGATCAAAATCAGCACGAACGCGGCGAAGAGGAACGCCTCCTCGTGAGAGCCTACCCCCTGGTCCGGCAACGGCAACCCTCCGATGGTTACATAGCGACGATATGTATAGAGTAGTCCCTTGAAACTGACGCAGATCGCCATGATCCACCAGAGAGTGCCGATCTGCTTCGCTTCCTGTACCAGATGTACCGCCATAAAGTATGCGGCTCCGAAGTAGAACTGGGCGCGAACTTCCTGGAGTGACAGTTTGAAGTCGCCCCCTGTCGCCAAACCGTTTATCCACCCCCAGACCACGAAGAAAAGGTACAGCGACACCGGTACGAGGAGCGCCCCCCCGCGTAAGGAGAACGTTTTGGTAAACACAGCGCGAATCAACGAGCAGACAGTGGCGATGATCATTATCACTTCCACCAGGTTGAATGGAATCGCTTTGAAGTTTACATGCGCGTAGATCTGAAAAATTGTGTTCACATTCCAGAAGAGCGGTATGCGCTCTGTCAAAGAATCCGCATAGCCTGAAGGGAACAGTTCGAATAAGCATGTCCCGGCGAACACCACATAAAGTACCGCCCTCGCCGAACACCAGAGCACCACCGGGATCATCAGCGAAATAATCAGGATAACGGGTAGCAGCGGGCTATCGAGTTGAAACGCTGTATACGCCGCGCCAAGGGCTAGGGTAAGCAGAATGCTACCGGTGAGGATTCCACGCTCGCGGCTCTTAGCAGAACCGACGAACGCCGCAACATGGTCACTTATCGCCATCATCGCCCTGCCTTTTTTCAATTTGCCCCGGACTCACCAAGAATGGCGACAGGGCAACGTTTCGCCGTCCGCTTTTCGCCAAGGCGACTCGTTTTCCTGGGTGGGCGAGTTTGCCGACAACAAGGAGACACGGGACGGACACTATAATTTCCGATGTATTTCGCAAAGCGATCGGTTCAGCGGCGATGGCGGCGCACATTTTAGTGGGTACGCCTGGCGTTGTTTCGCTATTTTTTTTGTCCGTCGTGGCGAACACGAATTCAAGCGCCGTAGAGTGCGCCAGATGCCGGAACAAAGGGACGGAAGGACGCGATGATGTCATGACTTGAAATAATGATACAAAACGACGAGGAAGATCCAACCGACGAGTGCTGCCCATAACGCGGGCGTCATCCGGCGCGGGAACAACCCGAGCACGAGTGCGGCCCCCACAATCCCCAGGACTAAATTCACTGCGGCAGGGTCCCCTTCTGCGCGTTGCGGCGGGTGCGCACCCATTCGGGTGAGCGCGAAGTGAGCGGCGACGCGGCGTACCGCGCGAACTTCCACAACGCATATATCGGCGCATAAAGTAACGCGCCGAACGCCCCGCGGGAAGCCGCGGCTGTGTGAAACCCGGTCAGCAGATAGGCGACCAAGGCAAGTGGCAAAAGCACGGCGGCATAAAGATACTGTTGCGGCAACAGACGGAACATGACAGCGATGCCGACCGCAATGCTCCACAGTACACACAGGGCAAACAACTCCGCGAGCGGCGGGACGAGGAGCCGGACACCGGCTTCAAATACTCGGAGGTTGCGCCGTGTGATTCCGGCGCTAAGAAGCGGTAATGCACGCTCCTGTACCAGAAGACGCCGCCCCTTTTCCCACCGGTCGCGCTGCGATGCCGCGGCGTTCGCGTCGGTCGGCATTTGCGCTCGCACCCGTGCTTCGGCTGCGTATCCGACCACGATGCCATGGTTCGCAAGCAGATCGAGCCCGTAGTCCAGATCTTCTGTAATGCTATGACCGCTCCAGGGCGCGATTTGCAGCACTTCGCGGGTGAAACCCATTCCGTTTCCTTTTAAGTCAACGGATAATCCGAGCGCCGCCAGCCCGAGAGGGCGTACGTGGTTAACCAGTTCGAAAGCCCCTGCCATGAGTGCGGCACGCCACCCCTCGCTCTCGTTCAAAACTCCGTACCGTCCCTGCACAGCGCATCGCCCGTAGGCATCGCGCCCGTCGTAAAGGTGACGTGTCAGGTGGTGTAGGAAATCCGGCGCGGCAATCGTGTCGGCATCCACGATCACAAAAACGTCCGATGGTTCCGGTTCGGCGAGAAGTCGCTCGACCGCCCACGCGAGGGCGTAGCCCTTGCCGCGCTCGGCGGGGTTTGTGCGCTCCCAGACCACCGCCCCGTGTTCGCGTGCGATCACCGCGGTGTCATCCGTGCAGTTGTCGGCGATGACCAGCACGCGGGCACATCCGGCACCGAACTCCTGTGTCTGCAAACTACGAACCGTCCCCGCGATCACCGGCTCCTCGTCGTGCGCAGGAACGATGACCGTCACGCGACCGACCCCTGTCGTTACGGGCTGCGAATCCATCGCGCCACGGCGGCTGCGGGCAAGACGCCTCGCCCCGTACGCTGCCGCACCGGATAACAGAAGAAGGTAAGCGACAGACGCGCCCGGAAGCATGCCGGTCGTCGTTGCGATCCATGAGCAAATGACGGATGCAGGTGGCACGTTACCCTTCCCTCTTATCGAAACGCCGGTTGAGCCAGCCAGGTAGCGAAGACTCTTGACCGTTCAAAACAACTCCCATGATGCGGCTGCGTCCCGTCTGCTCTATAGCCGCCGCTACAACATCCTTGGGGGTCACCCCGGCCCGCACCACCATCACAACGCCATCCATATGATCTTGAATCGGCAGCGTGTTCCCGCTGGCTACGCTCGGCAGATCTACCACGATCAGGTCGGACCAGGCGCGTGCAATCGCAAAAAGGTCTGCCATACGCGGCGAACTTGCGGTCTTCGCCGCGTGCCGCGGCCCCCTCCCGGCGGGTAAGAGGTACAGATTCCGGATATTCTCGCACTGTAATAGCGGAAGCGGGAGAAAATCAGGCTCTGTCTCGCCGTCCCATTCTAAAACATCCACCGCGCCGTGGACCGGTGCAGGGACCCCCAGACGCTGACAAAGCACCTCGCGTCCTAACCCCAAGTCTATCAGGCACACATTTTTATAACTGCTCTGTGCGAGGGTGAGTGCGATGTGGAGAGCGACTGTCGTTTTCCCCTCTCCCGCGACGGCACTTGTCACACCAATGATACTGGGCGCATGTGGCCTCGTCCGTTGCGCCGCTCTGCTGAATCGCGGACTCCGAACACGTCGTGGTTCCACCTCCTCGCCGGACTGATTTTGGTGTTGAAATAGAATCGTCTCGCTGATGGCTGCCGTTTGCGTTTCCAGTAGCATCGTCTGCACCGCGTCAGGAGATGCCGCAACCGGCTCGACATTAACTAACAGGGCAGCATCTTCGGGACGATCCAACGCGGTTGGGGGCGTCGTCGCGGCGTACTGGCGGAGCCCACTTCGGTAAGCAAAGTTACCCGTAGGCGGGTTGTCACTGGTATTCGTGCCCGCAAATGGCTCGGCGGCCACTTCCGGGATGATTTCTTTTTCGCCCGCTTCGATCGTCACGTCAGGGGGCAGATAACTCGAGAGATTAGGGGAGGGAGTCATAGTTCGGTTGTTCCTTACGGGTTCAATCCCGTCAGTGGTGCAGCCGCACCGCTGGCAAATTGGTCGCGCCCTCCCAGCCCGATGGGGGAGTAGTCGCCTCCGGGAAGGCGGGAAACTGTGGGGGTGCTAGAAATATACGGTAGGGCCGCGACAACGCGTGTCCCTAGAAGGCGCTCCACATCGGTTTCGTAACGCAGGGATGGATCCAGCAACTCGGCGCCGATTACTAGTCCTGCCCCGACCACCATGCTGAAAACGAGAGAACCTGCGAGCAGTAGGATCGTCTTCTTCTTGCCGTCGGCCGGGTGCGCATACACAATCCCGATGGGGTGCAGCGTCGACGTGGCAGCAACTTTGTCGAGGCTCGCCTTAATTTGCGCTTGTTCGCGTCGCTTCAGCAGATCCTCGTACTGCTCTTTCATTATCGAGTAGTCGCGGGTCTTGTCGGTCAGTTCACGGGCGGCGGCGGGCAACTTCCGCACTCGATTCTCGTACTC
>JACMMA010000360.1 GCA_014379275.1 Armatimonadota bacterium
CCTATCGAGGTTGAGGGCACGGCGCTGGAAATGGCGACGTTCTCCGATCTGGATAGCCCCGCCAATATTTTCTACCTCGCCGACGTGGGTTCCAGCACGGCTAATTTTGCCGGGTGGTACATCGCGCCCGGCTACGGCAACGGTACCACTGACGTGCGGTGGCGTAAGGGTAAACGCCACGCGGACGGTCGCAACTGGATCTTCTGTGACGGACATGCGAAGTGGAGCAAAGACCCCGACTTCAAGAACCCGAACGGCACCAACAAGTCGCAAGATGCGTTGATGGAAGAATATCGCAAGCGCGGTATCTACACGTACTATTACACCGAAACCAACAACTAGACCGCACGACGGGGCGGCACGGCGTGTTTCTCGCACCGTGCCGCCCCGCCTGCCAAACCAGGTATCCTTTTCCCGCCGTTCTCCCAACGGCAATCGCTTATTCAGGAGTTTTTCCGTGATTCATGCTTCCCCCCGAACCCGTTTGTTTTTCACAGCCGCCGCCACTCTCGGGCTTTGTCTACTTGCCGTTCCGATACTCTCTGCCGCCGCACCGCAAAACGCGGCACCCGACCGCCCCATTCGTCTCCACAATGGCTGGCAGATCACGCCCGCCGGTACCCGTCATGAGGAGCTGGGTGATCTGCTTCTGGGCGGGGTGTTGAGTCCGGACGGCAGATGGCTCGCCTTCGTGAATGCCGGAGGCGCGGCACACAACGTCCACATCGCGGACGCGACCACCGGGGCGGTCGTCGCGTCCGTGCCGGTGGAACGGGCGCAGAGCAGCGGCGGCATGGTGTTCGCACGGGACGGTAAAACCCTGTATGTTTCAGGGGGAAACGCGGGCAGAATCTACGTCCTCGGCGTTAACGCGAATGGGACATTGACCATCAAGAAGCCGCTCGTACTCGAAGGAATGCGCAATGTGCTCCAGCCCAAGCCCGCGGACCCCGGCACCGACGCCGGACGCGACCCGATGCGGCAGGACAATCCCGCACAGGACGCGTACCTCGGCGGTCTGGCGTTGTCGCCGAACGGCGAAACGCTGTATGTCACGAACCTCGCCGGGAACTCTGTCTTCGCGCTGAACACGCGGGACGGGGTGGTGACGGGAGAGCGCGTGTTACTGCCGAATGATCGCCCTGGTGCGATAGCCGTCTCGCCCGACGGTAAAACACTCTACGTGGCGCTCTGGGGAAAAGGGGCGGTTGTGCATCTCGACGCCGAAACGATGCAGCGGCGCACGACGCTCGCGGTCGGTGCCCACCCGAATACGGTACTTTTAAACAAAAACGGATCGCGCCTGTTCGTCGCTTGCGGCAACGACGACTCGGTTTATACGTTCGATACCGCGAGCGGCAGGATGGGCGAAAAAGTGAGCATGCGCCTGACACCGCGCTCCCCGGCGGGCGCGACCCCGTCCGCCCTCGCGCTTTCCCCGGATGAAAAAACGTTGTATGTTGCAAACTCCGACAACAACGCAATCGCCGTCGTCAATGTCGCTGTCCCCGACCGCAGCCGCGTCGAGGGGTTTATCCCGACCACGTTTTACCCGACGATGGTGGCGGCCAGCCGCGACGGGAAGCGATTGTTCGTCGGAAGTGCCAAGGGGTACGCCGCCGGTCCCAACGGACAGGCGCCCGACGGCAAGATCGACCCGGTCGCGCCGAAGGGCTACCCCTACATCGTGCAACTGCTGAAAGGGGTGTTGTCCACGGTCCCGGTCCCGACCGCGGCACAACTGACGGGTTACACCAAACAGGTTTATGCCAACAGCCCCTACAAGGACGCTCTGCTCGATACCCCCGCCGCCGCGCCGCAACCGGGCAGCAACGCGATCCCGTCCGGCGCCGGTGCCCCGTCGCCGATCAAACACGTGCTGTACATCATCAAGGAAAACAGGACCTACGATCAAGTTTTCGGCGACATGAAAGACGCGGGCGGCAAAGCGATCGGGAACGGCGACCCGAACCTGTGTCTATTCGGCGAGGACGTTACCCCGAACCACCATGCGCTCGCGCGCGAGTTCGTGCTACTCGACAACCTGTACGCCGACGGCGAAGTATCGGTGGACGGTCACCATTGGAGCAACGGGGCATACGTGCCGGATTCGATGCAACGTACGTGGCCCGCGCAGTACGGCAGCAAGGGTGCCGCCCCGATTCGTCACGGCGATTTCGGTGACCCGCTTGCCGAAACCCCGGGTGGACGCATCTGGGATCTGTGCGCCCGCGCGAACCTTTCCTACCGGACGTACTACTACCACGTGGACAAAAACCGTAGCGATGAGTGGTCCAAAGCGCGCAAAGCCGGGGTGCGCGACTACGACTTAGCCGACATTTATATCAAGGATCTCGCCGCGTGGGAAAAATCGGGCGAAATGCCGCGCTTCGCGGTGATGGCTCTTTCCGAGGACCATACCAAAGGGACGCGGCCCGGTACGTTCACCCCGAAAGCCTGTGTCGCGAGCAATGATGTCGGACTCGGCAAGATCGTAGAAGCCTGTAGCAAGTCGCGCTTCTGGAAGGAAATGGCGATCTTCGTGATCGAGGACGACGCCCAGAACGGTCCCGACCACGTGGACGCGCACCGCACGGTCGCGCTGGCGATCTCGCCGTACACCCGGCGCGGCAGTGTGGATAGCACGTTCTACTCGACCTGCTCCCTGCTGCGAACGATGGAACTGATCCTGGGTTTACCGCCGATGAGCCAGTTCGACGCCGCCGCCACCCCGCTCTATGCATCATTTACGGCGACCCCGGATGCCAGACCGTTTACTCTGCTCCCCGCCCGCGTCGATCTTCAGGCGAAGAACGGGCAGAGGGCGTACGGCGCGAAAGCGTCGATGGCGATGAACCTGTCCGAGCCAGACCAACTGAGCATGCGCGACGAAGACACCCTCAACCGTCTTCTCTGGCACAGTGTTAAAGGCGCGGACACCCCCTACCCCGGCATCGTCCGCCGCCCGCTATTCAACCAGCGGGGTCGCTCCATCGCCACGGTGCCGGGCAAGAAGGATTAGATTCCTCCGTCACTCGCCTCTCATTTAACGAGTGCGGTCATCTGTTTTTGTTGCCCTGCGCGGGCGGCGCCAACCTTACGTTGGATCGTTGTACCTGCGGTGCTCAGGAGTCTTGCTACACCTGACCCCGTGCTGTTTTCCCGCGATTCTGCGTTCCCTCTCTTCACACGGAGTGTGAAGAGAGGGAACGCAGAATCGCGGGAAAACAGCATGGGGTCAGGTGTAGCAAGACTCCTGAGCACCGCAGGTACAACGATCCAACGTAAGGTTGGCGCCGCC
>JACMMA010000361.1 GCA_014379275.1 Armatimonadota bacterium
CATGTTTCTTGGCTCCTGTGGGTCGACAATCGCGTTCATGCGACGGCGTGGGATTATCGACTCATTAAATTCATCGGCTTGTTCTTCAAGGCGGCGATTATCGGCGGTGTCGCCGGTGCAGCGGCCTCGGGCGCGGCGGTGGCAGCCGTAGACCGCATGGATAACGACAACACCATAACGGGTCTTGGCGGCACGACGAACGATGTCAACTCCACGGACAGCACCTATGTGAATGCGTCGGGCCATAACGTAGTGCATACTACAACCACTGATAGCGGGATCACTGGCGTGAACCGGCTTCCGGGTGAGGAGCAGGGTTCGCTCAAAACCGGCGGCTATGCCAACGACGGCACCCCCGACACGCGTGGGGTTGGTGAGAAGGTCGTCGACGGTGTGACCGGTGACGTGATCGATGACAAGACCGGCAAGGTCGTTAACCACCACTAGAGAATTGCTCGCCGGATCGGTTCGTGGTGGCACGTACCGAACGGATAGAGATACAAAAATCCCGCCCGCAGGTTGTCCGCGAGCGGGATTTTTCTTGTTTACGCCATCCCCTATCGCGTATAATGGCGCGACATGATCAAATCTTCTCCGGGGCACAATTCCGTTACTCTGCTGGGGATGCGTGTCGATCGCGTAACGATGGACGAGAGCCTCGCGCTGATCGAACGATATATCGCCGAGCGGACGCCACGCCATATTCTGACGGCGGATGCTTCCATGGTGGTGACTAGTTCGGAGGATCCGGAATTTGCCGCGATCGCGGCGAAGGCGGATCTCGTCACGCCAGATGGCGCCGGCATCCTCTGGGCGACGAAGCGGCAGGGCAACCCGGTCGTGTCAAAAGTGAGCGGCGTCGTGCTCGCGGAAAAATGTGTCGCGCTCTCGCAAACCAAAGGTTGGCGCATCTTCTTCTTCGGGGCGGCGCCGGGGATTGCCGAGGAAGCCCGCGCGAGAATGATGGCCCGTTACCCGGAAGCGCAGATCATCGGACACCGGGACGGCTTCTTCAAGCCGGAAGACGAGTCGGCAGTTGTCGATCAGATCCGCGCCGCCCGCCCCGATATTTTGCTGGTCGCCCTCGGCATTCCGAAGCAAGAAAAGTTTATCGACCGGAACCGCGCCGCGCTCGGCGTTCCGGTGATGATCGGTGTCGGGGGGACTTTTGACGTGTTCAGTGGTTCGGTGAAGCGCGCCCCGGTTTGGATGCAGAACGCCGGTCTGGAGTGGCTACACCGTCTCGCCGCGAACCCGAAGAAGATCAGCAAAGTGGCAATGCTTCCGCAATTTGTAAGAATGGTGTTGCGCGAAAAGCCGGGCCGTGTCTGATACAATCGGAACCGGAAAAGTCTATGGAAACCGACCCCGTTCTCGCCCCCGAATCCGCACCGATCACGCACACTCCTGACCGCGAAACGTTCCGCAAACTGGTAGAATCCGCCCGGGAATCGTCCGCCGATAAAACAGTCGCCGTTCCTGTTTGGCGCGACACGCTCGCCGACATGGAAACCCCCGTTTCCGCGTTCCGCCGACTCGCCCACCGCCCGAACGCCTTTTTGCTCGAATCGGTTGAGGGCGGCGAGCAGTTAGGGCGTTACTCGTTCCTCGGGGCTGACCCGCGGACCACATTCCGGAGCAAAGGGCGCGCGGTGTTGATTACCGAGAACGGCGCGACACGGACCGAAACGATCCCGAATGATGCGGACCCGTTGTACGTATTGGAGCGTTATTTGAGCGGCATCCACTATGTCGCCCTGCCGGACCTGCCTCGCTTCGTCGGTGGTGCGGTAGGTTATATCGGTTACGATTGGGTGCGATTTCTCGAACCCGTCGGCGACGACACCGAGGATGATCTGAGCGTGGACGATGTCCATCTCCTTTTCGCCGACACGCTGGCTATCTTCGATCACGTACGACACCGCTTGAAAGCACTCGCGAACGCTTTTGTCGAGCCGCACGCGAGCATCGACGCGGCGTATAACGACGCGACGGCACGGGCAGACGGGTTACTGGCGGTGCTGTCGAGTCCGGCGGTTGCCGTGAGCGCCCCCGCCCCCAATTCTGGGGGAGCCGGAGCAGACGCCGCAGAGGTATCCTCGACCGTCGAGCGTGACGACCCACCCGCTTCCCCTCCGGCTCCCCCAGAATTGGGGGCGGGGGCGCTCACGGCAACCGCCGGACTCGACAGCACCGCCAGTAACCCGTCTGCCCGTGCCGTCGCGTCGTTATACGCCGCATCGATGCTCGCGTGCGGCTCGAC
>JACMMA010000362.1 GCA_014379275.1 Armatimonadota bacterium
ATCAACTGGATCATCGGGCTGGCGATCGGTTTTCCCGCGGTATCCACCAGTTGTCCGGCGAAATACCCTACCGCGGCTTTCGACAACCGGAGCATGAGCGGCGTCTCGTCGCCGGGCACGACCCTCGCCACGGCTCCTTCCGTGCCGCGCTTTACGAAAACCGTGATCGGCGAGTCGTCCGTCACCCGGCATTGCCATTTGAAATAGCCGTTGCCCTTGGTACTTGTCCCGTACTCTCGTTTTCCATGCCGAAGAATCACGTCGTTCCACACGACCGGTTTGCCTGCCGTATCCAGCACGCGCCCGGTAATAGTCGGAATATTTTTGCGCGACACGACGAAATCGAGGCGGGCAGAATCGTCTTCGCGGACGAGAACGGTTCGGGTGTCGCCCGACGCGACCGATACCTGAGCCTCGCCAACCGGCAGATACAACTCGTAGGTCCCGTCCGCGTCGGTGCCCGTGGAGTTGGTGACGATCTGTTCCCCGTTATGGTAGCCACTGGTCAGCTGAAAATCGCGCCGGTTTGACACCTCAAGGTGCGCCATCGGCTTTCCGTCTGTGTCTGTCACGCGCCCGGCGACTTTCGCCGCCCGCTGAACGATTAAATCCCGCTGAAGGATGGAACCCGCTTCCGGCATCTCGATCTCTAGAGGCGTAGCACCGAGCAGAGTGCGGTCGCCCAGTACAGAGGTATGAACGCGGTGCGGTCCGGGGGCAAGCCCGGTAATCCGGTATCGCCCATTTTCATCGGCGGATGCGTCCCTCCCGATGTAGGAAGCAGCGGGAATCATTGGTCTCGCGCTCACCAGTATCTGTTTCTTTGCCGGGGTGCCGTCGGGGAGGCGGATTGTGCCCTCCAACGTTCGCCCCTGACCGAGTGTAATGATCGTGTTTCCCCCGGACCGTTGTGAACGGAGGACCCGATGGCGGGATTGATCGAAGTCCCACCGGACCGTCTCGCTACGCGGCAAACCCGCCACGCGATACGTCCCGCTACCGTCTGTCTTTCCGCCGTACCCGAACCACTTCAACCGGATAAATGTCCACGGGGAAGCATCTGCCAGAGCGTCCACCCAGACGGGAAGACCCACCACCGGTTTACCGTTCGCGTCGCGGAACGATACGCTGTGGGCTTGTGGGGGTGCCAGCGTGACGAAGTTTCCGCCCTTTCGGAACCGCATCGGCGACGCTCCCAGTCCGTAGCCATCCGCCCGTACCATCGAAACATCACTGCTATGATCGCGACGGAACTGCTTCGTGCCTACCACATGGGCGGGAGTGCCCGGCGCGCTACGAAACGCGAATCTGCCGGCACGGTCCGTTTTGACGGTGGTGAGGACCTTCTGCTCTTTTCGGCTGGGAAACACAAAGGAATGGTTGGCGACGGGAGCCACCCAGGAAACTTCGGCGTCCGGCACCGGCTTTCCGGCGCGGTTCGTAACGATTCCGGACGGCAATCCGTAGGAACCGACGCCGACACGGGGAACGCCGCCGGGCGCCAGTGGTGTCAATCGCAGATCCGCCCGCAATACAGGGGTGTTCGCGGTCACCGATACGCGGCGGCTGTCGGTGCGCATCAGGTCCCCGCCGCCCCAGCGAAAGACGCTCACCCGGTACTCGCCGGGGATCAAGCCGTCCACACGGTACCGCCCCTTGGAATCACACTTACCTCCCCGGATGGTGCGGGGGACATCAATCGGACGGCTGTCTGTGCCCTCCACAGGCAAGATGTCCACGTTTATCTTGTTGTCAGCGGGTTTGCCGTCCGGCGAATATACCGTGCCGGCGAGGGAATAGCGTGGACCGAGTGTTAGCGTCGTTCGCGTGCCTACCCGGTCTGTGTGGTAGAGGGCGTACTTGCCCCGGTCCCAATCGAACCACGGCGGCTTTCCGGCGGGCAGACCCGACACATGGTATTCGCCGCGTGCGTCGGTTTTGCCGACATAGCCGAGCCACTTTACTGGGAATTGGCTCCCTCCCGTGTTGAGTGAGTCCGCGCAGACGGTCACACCGGTCAAAGGGCGGTTCTCGGCGTCGCGTAAGGCGACGCTATACTGTTGCTCCGGTGCCAATCGAAGCATCACGGCGGGGTTCGGTTCGCGCACCCGCTCGACAGTCAACCCGTAACCCAGCACTCGCGCCATGATCCACCCGTTGCCGGTGTAATACCACTCCCTATGGTTCTTTACCTGGAACCGGACG
>JACMMA010000363.1 GCA_014379275.1 Armatimonadota bacterium
CCGGCTTCCATGAGTTGCTTGAGGCGGCGAAGGTCGTCCTGTACCTGCGTCCCCGGCTCCTCGCCGAACAGCTTCGCCACGAATGCGCCGAGCATCCCACCCGGCGGGTTGTATTCCAGCGAAACGGTGACTGTGGTCCCGCGTCCGGCGGGCAGCGTTACGAAGCGGACAGACCCGGCGTTCGGGACGTCGGCAGGCTCCAGGCTTCGCCAAACGATGCGCTGATCGGGTTCGTCGGACAAAATTTCCGCGTTCCAGGAGACGGTCTGTCCGAGAGGCGCCTTCGCCGTCCACTTCGAGTTTTTGTCGTCGACAACGTCGACGGACTCCAGGTGCTTCATGAATCGTGGCAGGTTTTCGAAATTCCGCCAGAACGCGTACAGCTCAGCGGCGGATTTCTGGATCGTCATCGCTTTCACGATTTTGATGCCCTGTCCTTCGGGGATAACCGCGACCTTGCTGTCCGTCTCGTGGCCGGTGCCGGTACGCAACGCGGTATACGCGGGACAGTTACCGGTCACCCCCCGGTAAAGCAGATAGCCCCCGAAAAGTCCGAGCGGGAGCGCGGTCCCGTTTTTTGTTTGCGTCAGGGCGAACCCTGCCAGTGCGGCCCCTGCGACGCCCGATATAAGGCGCTCGGTATCCGACACGTTCGCGTGACCATTTTTGCCCGTTATGGACGCCGTGGGCGGGATGTCCGCGTTGCGCACGGAAGTAGACTCCGCGCGGATGTAGTTCGTACTCATTTTCGATCCTTTATGATGTTACTGTTTTTGGTCGTCGTGGCTGATTTCTTCGCCGAGGATTATGGCCGCTTCATTCAGCGTCAGTTTTCCGTCGCCATTCGGGTCTGGCACCGCCTCGCCGTCATGCTTGTCACCGATGCTCATCTCCGGTTCGTCATCGGTGCCGGTCGCCATCGCGGAATCTGCCTGTAGTGCCGCCGTGTCGCGCGGTGAAGCGGGGGTTCGCGTCCCCGACTCCGCCGGCAATATAAGGTCTTCGGTCGTGTCTTCCATGGTTCAAATCTCGTCCGCGGCGTCCGGGTTTATGTTCATTATGGCCAGGTCACTCAGGCGCTCGTCGGTGAGTTCTTCCTCTTCGAGCGTGGCTTCGAGGAGCTGCGCGGCGATGTCATCGCCCATCTGCTCCGCGAATGTTCGCGCCGTGCCGTAGGAAGCGATCTCATAGTGCTCCACTTTTTGAGCGGCACCGATCAGGGCGGCATCCAGGAGAGGGCCGGACTCTATCTCCTTTATGTGCTCTTTCGCCTCCGCGATAAGCCCCTTCGCGGCGAGGCATTCCACACCCCCGGGTGTTTCATTCATGTTCTGAAAAATCTGCTCCAAACGCTCTATCTGCGCTTTGGTCTGCTCCATATGCTCGCTGAACGCCAGTTTAAGATCGTCTGATGTCGCCGCCTGAATCATTTCCGGATACGCAGCGAGTGCCTGCTGTTCCGCGCTGTAAATGTCTTTCAAGCCGTGCATCGCGAGTTCTGGGAACGAGGAAACTTGTGCCATGATGTTACTTTCTAATGGGATGTCCCGTGGCAGTGCCTTGGCTACCAACGCTTGGGTAAGAGTTTCCCAGCCACACGCACTTGTAAACCCGGAGCGCGGGGCGTCGTCCGATTTGCGGGGATTTTCTTTTCGGCGTGTCGGGGCGTAGGGAGTATGACGCCGGAAAGAAACAGTAGCGAAGGAGTTGGTGTGTCGCCCAGGCCCGATGGGGTGCGTACGGCAGACGAAAACTTCAGGCGTGGCGCAACCGAGGGGCGGGAGGGCTGGTACCACGCCGCGTCAGGTGGCGCGGCGCGGACGTTGTCGTGGTTCAATTCACGCCACGGGAGTACCGCTCCGTGTTAGAGCGATGCCATTAAGGATGCTTTCCCCGGTCTGGAGACTCATAAGGGGTGCTTTGCTGTACTGAATAATGTATGCCTTACGAATCCCTTTTGAGCGGTTGACTCCGGATTTGTGCATGGTCGTCGACCAGAACGCCGCGATACCACCTGCCGACACTTCGACCGAAACACCCTGGTCGGGGTCGTCGGCGTCGTGGCAGACCAGACCGAGCGGCGACGGCTTATGCGGCGCCAGCCCGTTCTTGTGCGAACCCGGGAGCACAGAAACCGTCCCGTTCTCCGAGGTCGCGCCGTTCAGCGACAGCCAGAGAGTGAGGTAAGGGGAAGGAGTCACGGGAGTGTAACCGTCATCCTGATGCCAGGGGAACTCCTTCTCGCCTTCCGGCATCTTGAACACGGACTGGTTCCAGTATAGATCCACATCCGGTCCGAGGAGTTCGCCACATATTGCGACAAACTCCGGGCGGCGCGTGAACGCTTCGATTTCGGGGTCGTGCTCCGCGAGGTGGTCTGTGAAGGTGATCTCACTGGCACGAGAAAGGCCCTCGGTGCCGCCTTTCGCGGCAATCGCTTCCTCATGCCGCTTCTGATACGTTTCGATTCGAACCGCAAGAGAGTTCATTTCGTCCTCGGTAAATACGTCGGGGAAAATCGTGTATCCGCGCTCATTCAGCTCGGCTTTTTGGGTGTCGGTGATAACGGGAATAGCCATCGGGTCGCCTCCATGTTCAAGATTGCCCTTATTGTAGGCGCCCTGTGTTTACTCCGACAAGGGCGATAAATAGCCATTTTTGGTACGATTTACGCCGTCGCGCCATTTGCCCGGTGCCGTCCCGAAACGAGCACGGAAGAGTCGGGATAGATGTGTCGCGTCGGTTAATCCGACGGCGCGGGCGATAGATTCCAGCGTCTCATCGGTCGTTTCGAGACGACGGCGCACTTCCGACAAGCGCATCTCGGTGAGCAGTCGTACCGGCGTTTGTCCGGTAGCGCGGACGAAGGCACGGTCAAACGCCGTCGGGTGAAGCGCGGCGATCCGGGCGAGGTCCGCGCGCGTGACCCGCTCGCAAAGGTTCTGCCGGAGGAAGGCGATGACCGGCGCGAATCTTCCGACCGGAGTCGCGAGTCCCGACGGGCGCGAAACTGCCCCCGCCTCCTCCCATGCCTCGATCAGCGAGGCGAGTAATTCGGTCAAAAGGGCGGACTGTCGCAAACGTTCTGTGCCGGATAAGACACCGATCCGATGGAGCGATTCCAGGCGTGCGAATGCGTCGCGGTACGCCGACAATCTGTCGCCGCTTAACCGAACTACGGGGGACAACGGGTACCGGTCCAGAAGGTTTTCGGGGTGTGGATCGTGGATTCGCGCCTCACAGGCAAACCACAGATGCAAGCCGGGACCGGGGTTTGTTTCATCGAATGGTATCCCGGGCGGATGAATCATGACATCGCCGGGACGGGCGGCATAGATTCGTCCGCCGGTTGTAAGCACGATATCCCCCTCGATGACGAGACTGATGGTCCAGTGCGGCAACACAAGATCGTGCAGATCGAGGCGACGGTAGGGTGCGGTTTCGCAAACGTACAGCGCCGTCTCGATGCGCTCCCCGATCTGCTCCGTCGCAGAAAGAACGGACATAAAGCGCCTACTTCCCCGCGGGCGGCTTGAATTCGGCGAGTTGTTCCGGCGTCGCGGGCGGAACCAGGGTTCCGGCAATGATCGCCTTTTTCAGTTCCTCGATTTTTGCCATCGCGTCGGCGGGAACATCCTGCTTGGTAAACTCCATCGGGGACAAACCGACACCCTCTTCCTTTAAGCCGACAGTGGTCATACCGGTTTTGAAATTTCCGGTTGCCGTTCCCTTGATTGCTTCATAGACGGCGACGTCAACCCGCTTCACCATAGAGGTTAAGACACGCCCCTTGGCTTCGGCGTCCTGATCCTTATCCACCCCGATGGCATAGAACCCCGCGCCCTTCGCTTCCACCGCTTTGATAACCCCGACGCCGGTTTCGCCCGCCGCATGGTAAATGATGTCTGCTTTCGCGTTCATCTGGGAGATGGCCAACTCCTGCCCCTTTTGCGGGTCGTTGAACGCGTTTGCGTAACCGACTTTGACCTCCGCCTTGGAGTTCGTCGTTTGGACGCCCGCCTTGTAGCCTGACTCGAACTTGGCGATGAGCGGCATCTGTTCGCCGCCGACGAAACCGACGACGTTGGTTTTTGTCATCAGCCCGGCTAAAGCGCCGACCAGGAAGGAGCCCTGCTCCTCTAAAAACTTATACGATGCGCAGTTCGGCAGATCCGGTGCGTCACCGTCAATGATCACAAACTTGACATCCGGGAAGCGGGGCGCGACTTCTTTCACCGCATCCTGCATTTTGAACCCGACCGCGAAGACGATGTCGTATTTGTTTTGCGCGAAACGGGAAAGATTGCTCACATAGTCGGCATTCGCTTTCGACTCTTGAAATTTGATTTCGGTGCCGAAGTCTTTCTCCGCTTTCTGCAAACCTTCGTAGGCCATCTGGTTAAAGGAGCGGTCGTTTACCCCGCCGGTGTCGGTCACCAAACCGGCTTTGATTTTCTTGACATCGGCGGACGGCGACCCCGCCCCGCCCGCGTCGGTCGAAGCCATCGCAGAAGGGGACGCCGCGTCGGTTGTCGTCCCGGCGGGGCAACCGGCAAGGAACGGCGCGGTCAACGTGGCGAGGGCAAAGGCTGCGAAAAAACGGCGGCGGGTGAGAGGAGTCGAGCGAGAATTCAGGGATTGGGACACCGGGCGAAGTTCCTTGTTGTGAAAAATGGGTTGCAAACGGCGAAAAGAAACCGGCTTCCGCAAAGGGTAGCGCGGACACCGAATCATTGTGCAACAAAACTGGCGTCTTTGCCAACTCTTAACACGAAAGCGATAACTATAACGCCAGGTATTCGCGCAATTCTTTGACGCGGGCGCGGGCGTAGTTGCGCCCTTCGATGCGCAGGTCGTCCGCCACGGGGGGCATGGTGTCGGTGTCGTGGAGTCGCGGAATGCCGTACTCATCCGCGTATGCGGTGGGTACTACTTCGGGCAATGCGATTCCTGCCGCGTGCGCCATCACCATCGTCCAGAGACGGGCCACGGTGCGAATATTATAACCGCCACCGCCGGTGATCACGATAGGTTTCCCCGCCGCCAGCGTGAACAGTTTTTCCACGGCGCGCATCCAGCCCCGTGACGTCAGCATCAGGTGCGCGAGTGGATCTCCGTAGTGCGCGTCCGCACCGAACTGGAACACATAGGCGTCGGCATTGAATCGGGCCAGCACATCAGGTATTACCGCGTCGAACGCTTCGTGCCAAACGTCGTCCGAGGTATAGCGATAGTACGGCAGGTTAACCGACGCCCCTTCCGCGCCGGGCGCGCCGATCTCGCCCGGGAAACCGGTGCCCGGATAAAGCGACTGACCCGACTCGTGGAGAGAGACGGTCAGAACGCGCGGATCACTATAAAAACAGGCCTGAACCCCGTCGCCGTGGTGCGCATCGATGTCGATGTATGCGACCCGCTCGCACCCGCCGCGCAATAGTTCGTGGATGCCGAGGGCACAGTCGTTGAACGTGCAGAAGCCCGCCGCCCGATCCGGATGCGCGTGATGCAGTCCGCCCGCGACATTGAACGCGGAATCATAACCGTTCAGTACCAGCCGTGCCGCGTCCACGGTTCCGCCACAGTATAGCCGAGCCGCATCGAACATGCCGGGGAATGCCGGGGTGTCGCCGGGTCCGATGCCGTACCTGCGACGATAAGAGGTTGATTGCGATTGCTCCCCCCCGGCACGCTGGACCGCGTCTACGAAGTCGGGAGTATGCACCTCGAGCAATGCTTCTTCCGTACATGGTGTCGGCTCGATCCATTCGACCGGCCCCCCGTTCGTATCCAGCACCCCGCAGGCATCGAGAAGACGGTAAACCATTTTGAGCCGTTTTTGTTGGAGGGGGTGATCGTCGCGCAGGTTATACGTCAGATACGCGTCCGAGTAGAGAAAAGCGGTCTTCAATTTCACGCGCTTATTCTACCCGAACCGGGACCCCATTTTGACGCGCGGACTCTTTCACCGCCGCGACCACCCGGACACCGTCTAACCCTTCGCGGGCCGGGGCAAACTCGGTTTCCGTGCCGCGCAGTACCTGGAGAAAACGCCGGGCTTGTAAGAGGTAAGGGTCCTCAGTCTCGGCAAACTCTTCCGCGACGAATTCATTCGACATCGGCCCTGCGTGTGTGAAAAGGGTCGCCGTATCTTTGTCCCGCCAGTCGCCGGTGGAGCGATATTCCAGACTCGCCCGCCCACAGACAACGCGAAAATCCGGAACGAAGCGGTTTGGCACTGCCGCGTTGCTACCCGCGACACTCGCGACCGCGCCGCTCGCGAAACGCACGGTTCCGAGACTCGTATCCTCTACCGTGTAGGTGGGATCGTTTTCATGGACGAGGTTCGCGACAAAGCCGGACGCCGTAGTTGCCGCACCGAACAGGTGGAGTGCGAGATCGTATAGATGAATGACTTGCTCGTGGACTTGTCCCCCCGAGCGCGCCTCGTCCGCCCACCATTCGGGACCGCGAAAATTGGTGTAAAAACGACCGGTAAAGAGCGTTCCCCGCCCCGCATCGCCGGATTCGATAAGACTTTTCAAACGGCGTACGCCGGCACGGAACCGCATGTGGTAGCCGACCTGCGACAGAGTGCCGGCTTTTTCCACGGCGTTGACGACCGTCTCGGCACCGGCGACGTCGAGAGCAATCGGCTTTTCCAGAAACAGGGCGACACCGTGTTCCGCGGCCCGGACACAATACGGAACCGGCGCGTCCGGAGGCAGGCAAACAAAAAGCGCGTCCAGCTTCTCGGCGAGCAAGGTGTCGAAGTCGGAATAATACCCGACTGTGCCGTGCGACGCATCCTCCTTGGCGATTTTATCGGCAACCAGACTCGCCTTATCCGCGTTCCGGGCGTGTATCCCGACGACGCGCACCGCCTCTCCGGCGTCGCGCCGCAACCGCAACAGCCGTTGGCCGTGCGTGCCTACCATGCCGCCCGACCCGACAAACCCAACCTTCAACTCTCGCATTGTCCTCGCTCCTTCGCGCTATGTTTTCGGCAGACGTTTTCCGTTTTCAACCCGGTCACCCATAATGCCGCGCCACGCCGAACGCGCGAATGCGTACCCCGACCCCGCCGTGATCGCGAGCACAAACAACGCCGCGATGGGTCCCAGCATGTTCTTCGCTCCGCGCGTCAGGAAGAACGCGAGAACGAAGAACGCGATGGCACAGACGATGTCGGTAAACCATCGGCGCGGATTGGGTACGGAAGATTGAGTCATGCCGTATCAGTTTATCGCTACAGCGTACGGAATGCCGCGTGCAACACGTCGGAAACCCATTCGTTTACGGTCGGCTCTTTCGAAGCGCGCGGTCCGGCGACGTTCAGCGTCAGTATTGTGTGGCGTACGCAGAAATCGCGCAGAAGTCGCCCGGCGCGATTGGCATCGCCGTTGCAGATTTCGCGCGATAGATGTAGCCACGGTTTCCCCTGCTTCGTGGCGCGGATCGCCGTCGCAAGAGAGCCTTCGGTGAGCTCCGTGCCCGTAGTCAGTATCACGGTCGCGTCCGAGTCGCGGGCGTTCCATTCCGTCCGCTGGATATAGCGGACCGACGGCGTTTCGGTGAGCGGATACTTCGGATCGATCGGACCATCTTCGGCGTTGCGCCCTTTGGGACACCAACCGCCGCACGGGACGCCGTTCGCCAGTGCCCATTCTAGCGCGGCGCGGTCCGCGCCGGTTTGTCCGCCGGAAATAATCTTCACGCTATTCATCATGTCCGGTCTGCTGAATTTGTTGGCGCAATCGGGAAAAGCCGAGCGTTTCAAAGAACGAATCAAGCCCCTGTTTCAGCGGCTCCTTGACACGGGCGTCTTCCAGATCGAAGTGAATATCCGCGTTCCTTTCCAGTGTGATAAGGCGCCGGGAAAGCGGGATTTGAACCCGCAAATTGTCTTGGAGCCGGTCGCGCCACCGGACCTCGATGTCTGGCAGACTGTTTCGTATGCCTTCTACAGAACCGTAACGTTGCAGTAGCTTTGACGCGGTTCGCGCTCCGATCCCGGGCACACCGGGGATGTTGTCCACCACGTCTCCGGTGAGTGCCAGAAAATCCACGATCTGCGCGGGAGTCACACCGCGTTTCGCGATCACGGCGTCGGCGTTGGTCTCTACGCCGGTTGAAATATTGTACAAAGTCACCCGGCGGTCCCCGTCCACGATCAGTTGCTCCAAATCCTTATCCGGGGAAACGATCCGTACGTGTAGTTTCCGCGGCTCGGGGTGATGCAGTATGCGCTCGGTGAGTGTGGCGATGACGTCGTCAGCCTCCATGCCGGGACATTCGATAACCGGGATTTGAAACAACTGAAGCAATTCAAGGATACGCGGTATCTGCTGTGTCAGTGAGTCTGGCGTTTCGCGACGCGTTCCTTTGTAGCCAGGGATAGGGGGTGGCTCCCCTACTGTGGTAGATGTTGATGGTTCCGAATCCCCTGGTATAGATCCCTCGCCCACGGACCCCGTTTCGGCGGGCGGCGGGGTAGACGTGGCCGGTTCGTATTGTTCGTATAGTTCGTCACGGAAGGTTTTGCCGAAAGGATCGAGCGCGACCACGATATAATCGGGCTTCACTGTGGTGAGCAGTTTCAAAAGAGACTGGGCGAAAACAAGGACGGCTTGTGTCGGCTCCCCCGTCATCGGACTGTACAGGGGGCGTCTGATCGCATAAAACGAACGAAAAATCTCGGCGAACCCATCAATAAGGCAATATGTTACGGTTCGGTCAGGCGTTTGATCCGGCATACCAACTTTATACCCTGCTTCTTTCGGCGACGTTGATGATATGAGACGAGGTTTTCGCAGATGGAAGTTCAGGCGTCAACCACGTACTGAAAGATAACAATCCATCGGTGGTAACTGTCAGGGTGTGCGTGGCATGATAGTTGCTACATAATCTTCTGCGGTATCCGAATTTATCATTTTCACGTCTGCCTTATCGAGTCCTTCCGGGTTGGTGGCCCGATTCTGCCCTTGTAAATCCGCGATCGGAACCGGGAAAAGAGATTCACCCGATATGACGTTTCTATCAGAGTTGACCAAGACGTCACCCTACACGCAGTCGCCGGAGCAAGATAACAACACCGTTGAGATCAGTACGCGCTATGCGGCTCCTTTCCGAGGAGACGGGGGAATGGTGCCACTTTCTCTTTCCTCGTTTGACCGAACCGATCTGATCGCAAACGACTGCGAACGGGTGCGGTTGATGAAGCACGCCGCGCATTACTCCAACGACGTCATCATGATCTGCTCGACCGAATCGCTCGACCCCCCCGGACCGCGCGTGATTTATGTCAACGAGGCGTTTACGCGCATTACTGGCTATGCTGCCGAGGAAATCATCGGCAAATCACCGCGCATGCTCCAAGGGGCCGATACGTCGGCGGAAACACGTGCCAATATCCGAACCCGCCTTTCGCGTTGGGAACCGATCACCTGCGACATAGTCAACTACAAAAAGGACGGCACACCATTCTGGTGCGAAATGAATATCCACCCCATACCGGACGGTTCCGGCGGCTATTCACACTTCATGGCGCTTCAGCGCGATGTAACCCAGCGCAAATGGCAGGAGAAGGAGCAGGAAAGTGCTATGAATGCCCTTCAAGAGAATAAGGAAAGACTGATAGACGCCCAGCGGGCGGCTCGCACCGGCTCCTGGGAATATAATATCGCGACCGGAAAGATCAACTGGTCGCCGGAAATGTTTCGAATTCTGCAGTTCGATCCGGCTCTCGGCGAGCCGGATTACTCGAGGCTCATGAGTCGTTATCATCCGGACGATGTTCCGATGCACAATGCCGTGGTCGCCAAAGCAATGGCTGATGGCATTCCCTACGAGTTTGATATTCGCGCCGTCATGGACGACGGGACGGTTCATTGGATGTACGCCCTTGGTCGGCCAATGCGCGACCACCGAAACACGATTGTCGGCTTGAACGGCACTGTCCAGGACATCACCGACCGCAAGGAGTCGGAGTTGAACCTGACTCTGGCATTGCAGGCGGCTGAGGCGGCAACCCAGGCGAAGTCCGCATTTCTTGCCAATATGAGCCATGAGTTAAGAACACCGTTGAACGGCATTCTCGGAATCAACGAAGTCATGCTACAGACGAACTTGACGGAGGAACAGGAAAACTTCGCCCAGATCATCCAATCCTCCGGACAAACCCTTTTGTTGCTCCTGAACGACATTCTCGACCTTTCCAAAATAGAGGCCGGGAAGTTAGAGATGGAATCCTCACCCTTCGATTTACGCCGGTTAGTTTCTGAGACGCTACAGATATTTTGCCTCCGAGCACAAGAAAAAGGGATCTCGCTAAAATTCTCGCTGCCGCCCGATATTTCGCTGCACTTCCGCGGCGACGGGAATCGCCTCCAACAGGTTTTGACCAATCTGATTGCGAACGCGATTAAATTTACGGAACGCGGCGAAGTGAAGATAACAGTCGGACATGATTGGGCGACACCGACGGGTGTTTGTCGGGTGCGGGTGGCAATCACCGATACGGGCATCGGCATTGACCCGGCGAGCCAGAAACGGTTGTTTCAAAATTTCACCCAGGCAGACAATTCGATGACACGGCGCTATGGGGGGACGGGACTGGGATTGGCGATTTCTAAGCATCTCATTGAGTTGATGGGGGGCGAGATTGGCATGGCAAGTCTGCCCGGGAAAGGAAGTACTTTCTGGTTCCAAGTCCCGCTAGAAACGGTAGAGTCGGGACTGTCGGCCTTGCCGAGTGAGTCACCACCCGCGGCGTGTAACTCCCGTGTACTTCTAGGGGTCAACAACTCGACCAATCGAATCGTGATCAAACGATTACTCGAGAAGCGCGGTTGCCGCGTTGAGACCGTTTCTCAGGGTAGCGATGTACTCCGTCTATGGCGTGAACAAGTCTTCGACCTGGCTTTGCTGGATATGGATGAGCCGGAGATGGCGGGCGACGCCGCCGTCAGCGAATTACGTGCCGAAGAAGCCGTGAACGGTCTGCACCCGGACCAGGGCCCGTTCCTCATCATCGGGCTGGTTGATGCGAACGCGGAAACGAGTAAACAATGGGTACGACGGATCGGAACCGACGATACACTCACTCTGCCGTTGCAACCGGCGGCTCTCAATGCCATCTTGCAAAAATGGCTGTCACGCCATCGGGCGACCGGGGATAAGGAAACGGCAAGGCCCGATCTGATACGGGAGCCAACAGTTCGTGTTGAAGGCGGATTGCCGCCTGAACGCGTCCCGTCAGGCTCGTCTGCCCTTAGACGCATGGGAGCGGCACAATTCGCCCCACAATCCACCAGCCTCTGATGCCTCAGTCCGAACACAAAGGAATGCTTCATTCTGGATGGCACCTTTCGACGAACAGTGATACCTTTCTTACGTGGTACCATTTAGGCCAGGAGGGCAATAAGGCTTGTTATGGCGGATCGAACTGTTTGGCGGTCTTCGCGCGTACAGTGGCGATCATGCGATCACGCGCTTCCAGACATATAAAACTGGTGCGTTACTAGCTTATCTCGCCTATTTTCGCGGGCGTAACCATCCGCGCGAAGAGCTGATAAATATTCTCTGGCCGGACGTCGATCCGACTGCGGCTCGGAACCGACTGTCTCAAGCTCTGGTTTGGCTCCGCCCGCGCCTCGAACCGTCACAAGCAGACCGGAATAGTGTGCTTTGTACAGATCGGCACCACATCGGTCTTCATCAGGAGGCTGTGCAGACTGACTCGGCACAGTTGGAAATCGCAATCCAGTCCCTCTCGGGCGCCTCCCCGCATGACCAGATCAACGGGTTACGGTCAGCCATCGACCCGTATCGGAACGAATTACTGACCGGTTTTTATGAGGATTGGATATTCCCGGAGCGGCAACGGTTCGCGCGGCTATA
>JACMMA010000364.1 GCA_014379275.1 Armatimonadota bacterium
AGTCGTTCGGAGCCGATCCGCTCGCTCAGCGCGTAGAATGCCAGCGCCCCTTTCGGGTAGTGAATGTACTGTTGCTCCTGAACCTTAACGAGCGGGCTTTCTCCCTCGCGCTCGCTCCCCCGCCCGCGCAGATACCGATCCAGGTCGAAGCGCAGGAACTTGCGGGTGCGGGCTAAACCGTCTTTCTGCTCCATGATCTTAATCGCCGTGTATTCCGCGAGCGACTCGGATAGCATTTCCGCCCCCTCGACATTCGCGCCGAGAATCTGGTGTGCCCACCACTGGTGCGCGACTTCGTGCGCCGTTACATAGTAGGGGTAGTCAATATCGTCTTTGGTTTCGTCCACTTTCGCGATGAAACCGATGCTTTCCGAGTACGGGACCGTGTTCGGGAACGATTGCGCGAACGAGGCATACGCGGGAAATTCGAGAATCCGCATCTGCCGGAACTGGTACGGCGAGAAGTTGTTCGAGCAGTACGAGAGTGCCGCCTTCATTCCCGCCATCATCCGGTCGAGGTTGTACGTGTGCGCGGGATGGTAGTAGATTTCCAGCGCGACCGGCTTGCCCCCTTTGTCGATCCATTTGTCCCGCTTCACGGCGTACCGCGCCGACAGGAACGAATAGAAGTTACGGATCGGGGCGTCCATCTTGTAATGGAAACAGCGGCGTCCGTTCTCGTTCCACTCGCGCTGCAGGTAGCCGGGCGCGATGGCGATCTGGTCCGGCGCGGTGCGGACCGTCGCCTCGAACGCGATCCAGTCGGCGTCGTTCCCGATGTAGGTGTTGGCGAGCGCGGCTTTGTCTGTCGCCGGGGCACGGCGGGGGCGTTTCGGCAGTTTCTGCTTGCGCCGCTCGGTCTCGTCGCTGATCTCGCTGCCCGGCTGGTAGCCGATGGTGGGTCCCGGTTGCGTCAGGAACGTGCCGTTTTCGGCGATATTTGTCGCCATGCCGCCGTTTCGGAATCCGCGCTTCTCGTAGGCAAGGTGGAAATCCAGCGTGGTTTCCTCGCCGGGCGCGAGCGGTCGTTCTAGTTTATAGGTGCGAAACCCGGTGCGCGTATCGGCGATGCCCGGCGTCGCGGGGATGCCGAAGGTCATGGCCTTGATCGTCAGATCCCGATCCATGTCCAGCGCGACTTCCGCTACCGGCACCGTGTTCTTATTCCGCAGGGTGTACGTGCCTTTGAGTTCGTACTGACCGCGCTCGGGATACAGCGTCACGTCCATTTTCACCGCGGTGATGCGCGGCATCGGCTTCTTTTCCCACGTCGCTTTGTAATCGCGCTCCTGCTTGGCGCGCAGTTTGGTCAAGCCTTTCGACGTTTCGTACCGGTTCAGGACGTCGGTGTTATAAAACGTGTACGCACCGGTGCCGACGAACGCCGCCCCGGCGAGAGCAAGTGCGGCAAGACTTCCCGCTCCGAAGCGGGATCGGCGCCACCGTGCGAGCAATCCGGTTTCCGTACCGCGAACCCAGATCCGGTTGGCGACAATCGCGGCGATGATCGAGAACGACAGCCAGTACGCGGACCACCAGAACAGCGGCGTGAGGAACGGACCGAACCCATTCATATCCGAGTAAACGACCGTCGGCCCGCCCGCGAACAAGTACAGGTTGCGTTCCAGACCCAGCGTCGGCAAGATGGCACCCGATAGGGAAACCAGGATCAATGCTGTGTGCCCGAAAAACTTGTTATTCAAAACGGCGTGCAAAAAGAACGCCAGAAGCGTCAGACACAAAAGCGTTGGAAACACCGTGCCGAACAAAATGGCGAAGTAGAGCGGGATCTCGAAATTGAAATAGCCTTTTACCGCCTGGACCGCAATCCCGGTAACAATCAGTACCAGATTTAATAGCACAAGCATCGCCAGAGTCGCGGCGACCTTTGCCGCCATGACGATGCCAGTCGAAATTGGCTGGCTGTCCGCGATCTGATCCAGACGCAGGACGCGCTCTCGCCACGTGAGTTCCCCCGCGTAGAACGTGATCAGGATCAAAAAGAACAGAGTAAAACCGTCGCGGATCGTTGCCGCCATGACGCGCGTGACCGGGTAAACCGTGGTGTCGAAAATCTTGTCGGCGTTCACGGCGGAGACGATCAGCAAGATCATCCCGGCAAGCGTGATGACGAGGAACGGCACCCCGGTGACTATCTCGCGCAGGTAGAATCCGGCGAGGCGGAAAAAGTCGCCTGCCCCACTCGCGGATGCCAGCGGTGCCAGCGACGCGGTCGGTCTGGGAAGCAGACGGGACGGTTCGAGGGGACCGGCACCCTTGTTTTTCGCACCCTTCGTTCTCGATAATACCAGCGGACTTTTCGAGAACGCAAATAGCCGGTACCCGACCGCGAAGATGAGGCCCGCGATCCCGACCCATAGTGCCCGGTTCCCCAGAATGTGTTGCGACAGCGGGACGAGTTGCATGTTGCGCTCGGAGACGGTCCAGTAGCGGACGGTTTGGGAAACCGCGCCGAGTCCGAACGGGTCGAAATACGCGGCGAGCACCCGGTTGTCCAGGCTGCTGAGCAGACTTTGCGCGATGCCCCACCCAATCAGTAAGAGCACGCCCTGCGCGTAGATTGCCAGCAAACTCCGAGTCAACGCGCCGAAAATGAAGAACAACGCCCCGATGAATAGCAGGTTCGGGAGCAGAAAGATGCCGATGAACGATAGGTACGCGCCCGCGTTGAACGGTCCGAACGACGCCTTGTCCGCCCACGGCGCGACGGTGCCGAGCAGGAAGCCGAGCGGGATGCCGCTGAAAATAAACGCCGTGACGACGTAAGCACCGAAGAACCTTCCGAGCAGATAGCCCGCCTTGCTGATCGGGGTCGCGAAAAACAGTTCGTGCGCGTTCGCCTCGAAGTCGCGGTATACTGCGGTCCCCATCGTCGCCGAGGCGATCACGGACCCGAATGCGATCAGGATCGTTCCGGCGACCGTGATCACATACGGGGCGTTCCCCTGTACCCGCCCGCTCCCACCACCGATCTGCACCACGTCGGTAGATATGAACAGCACGGCGAGCGCGAGCATCACGGCGAAGAAGATGTACGTGGACACCTGCCGGAACCGAAACCGCAACTCGAATCGGAAAATTTCCAGAAAGTCTTTCATGCCGCCAGTTCTCCTTGTCGCGCCGCGATGCCGGTATAGTAAAAATACGCATCTTCGAGGTCTGCTTCGACGGGGACGAAGCCGTCACCCGGTTCGGTTTCGCTGTAGATGAACATCACCGGCTTGCCCGCGATCAGTCGGGTAGAAACCACGTGGTACCGCGTCTGCGCTTCGGGGAGTTCGGCTTTATCGAACACACGCTTGTAAATCTTCCGCCCGACGCCCGCAATCACGTCCTCGGGGTTGCCCTGCACGATCACGCGCCCCTTCGCGATAATGGCGGTGCGTTCGCACAGTTCACGAACGTCCTCCACGATGTGCGTCGAAAGGATCACGATCACGTTCTCGCCGACTTCGGACAGGAGGTTTAAGAAGCGGTGCCGCTCGGTGGGGTCGAGGCCGGCGGTCGGTTCGTCCACGATGACTAATTCGGGTGAGCCAATCAACGCCACCGCGACGCCGAGACGCTGTTTCATTCCCCCGGAAAACCCGCCGACATTTTTGCCCCGCACGTCATAAAGGTTGACTTGCTGGAGCAGGTACTGCACCGCGTCGCGCCGCGCCTTCCCAGCGGGGATTCGTTTCAAGGCGGCGAAATGCTCCAGCGTTGCTTCGGCGGAAAGCGTCGGGTAAAAGCCGAAATCCTGCGGCAAATAGCCGAGTCGCTGCCGCAAACTGTCTTTGTCACGGAGAACGTCTAACTCGCCAAGCCGGATCGAGCCGGTATCCGGGTCCTGAAGCGTGGCGATAGTGCGCATCAATGACGATTTCCCCGCGCCGTTGGGACCGAGCAGTCCGAACAAGCCGCGCTCGATCGTCAGCGAAACGCCGTTTAGGGCGCGGACCCCGTTCGGGTAGGTCTTCGTGAGGTTTTCAATATGGAGGCTCATGGGCGGTCCATTCCTTTCGTACCGTCCGCTGGCGTGGGAACCGCGGTTCGGGGAGATTCGGGTATGAGAATGCGGGCTACGTGAAACCGGACACGTTCGGGAGAGGGTTGGTTGCGCTTGTGGCGCGAAACAGCAGCCTGGATTTCGGCGACTAAGGCGTCGCGCTCCGCCGACGACAGAAAGACCGCCTCGTCCCAGTGCGAGACACCATCCTCTATCGGGCGCGCCCCCGGCTGTTTGACGTAGACACGAAACTGGTCCACAAACGACTGCGTGAAGACGCCGAAGTAGCGAAGATAATCGTCGGGGGTGCGTTCCGGTTCGGGTACCAGGGTGGCTCGCCCGGTCACCGGTGTATATACTTTTTCGACAGTCGCCCTGTTCAGCAACTCTTTCGTGACATAAATTAAGCCGCCCTCATGCAGCGCATGGACATGGCGGTATACGGAGGCGCGGGAAATATCGGGCAACGCTTCGGCAATCTGCCGGGTAGTCAGTTCGCGCCCGGAAAGCGCCATCAAGACGCGGAAGCGAACCGGATGCATCATCAATTCGCTGTGCGACAGCGGTTTCGATTCAGGGATTTTTGTATCTTCGTCGGTCGACATTACAATCTCATTCTGATTATATTATCAATTTGATATTATAGCAAGATCATATCTGTTCCCTATCTGCAGGGGAGGTAACTTCCCTTTGTTTGCACAGAGCTCGGCGTCAGAAAGCAATACCTCATCTTCGTGACGGCCCACTACGCCTCTATTCCCGGCCTGACGGGCGGTAAGCCTGCTGATGATGCGGTTTCCGGATCAAGATTATTCTTACTGTTTCCTTGTTTGGTACATAACTTGCAGGGTCTCAAACAGACGAAAGGATGCCTTATGTTCGAAGAAACAGTTAATTCGGAAGTTGGCTCACAGATCTCTCCGCATCAAGCGAGTGAGGAGGCATTTGAGCTGGCAATCAGCGACGAGGAGGCGATTGAGTCAATTGACAATCACATCCGTAAGCACATCGGTAAAGTCGAAACCGTGTTTCACGATCTGATTTCAGATCTGGTGCACATCACGATTCAAATCGTCGCCCCTACGCCGGGGCGTGATTACTATACACTGGTCACATCAGGTATGAGTGATCGCCCGATGTCTACGCCGCAGCAAGCCAAAGGCTGGGAGTACGCGGAACTGATGATCTGCCTACCGCCGACCTGGAAAATGACGTGGGAGGACTTCGACGACGACGCAAACTACTGGCCTATCCACTGGCTCAAGCAGTTGGCGCATCTACCCCATGGCAACGACTCCTGGCTTTGCGTCTCGCATACCGTTCCGAACGGCGACCCCGCGAAGCCGTACGCAGCGAATACGGAGTTATGTTGCGCCTACCTTTCGCAACCCGCGCTATTCGACGAGTCGTTTCACAAACTCGTCGTCAGCGAAGAAAAGACCGTCCGGTTTTATGCTTTCGTGCCACTTTACGCGGAAGAGGCGGACTGGAAACTGAAGCACGGCGCGGATTCACTCGACGCGAAGTTGAGCGCGATTTCTGTCAGCGAGCTGCTTGACATCCGTCGTCCTAATGCGTGCATCAGGTAATCCGGTATTTCCGAACGGGGGCAACTATGAAGGAGCGGTTTCCTGTAAGAACGCATTCCCGAGTGTCGTCCGCCGCAATCAAGCGCGTAACTCCTAATTCAATCCCGCGGAGGGGCGCCGTGACGCAACGCCCAGACTCGGCGCGGCAGAGTGTTCATCTGCGAGTTATCCAGCATCTGCCAACGCTTTGTCCGGCGGGCAGTGGCGAAGCACACTCCGATCACTAGGAAGAGTACCGTAAAGATGGAATCGCTGAGAAGATCACGTATGCCGGACGCGAGGGTGTTGACCCAGTGCGGGACGGAAGTCGCGGAGTCGAAGTACAACCCCATGAGCAGTAGCGGGCATACGTAGCCCCCGACGACGAATAGCATCATTGCCCCGGTCAGAGCGAAGTCGGGGCGACGCTTTTCGGCGTACATGCCCACGCCTAACCCGAGAATCGCCATCGCCGCGACTCGCCCCGCCGGACCGAGCCACTCCCCCGCGACGCCAAGCAACGTCGCCTGCGCCAACAGGGCGACGACAAAAACAGCGAGTACATTGCGTAGTGACGCGGGTACCAGATTCTGTTCGGATTCGACGCGTAGCCGCCGCCCCAATTCTTTCGCATTGCCGAACTTTTCGAGTGCCGCGTCGACGGCGATAGACGGGGACGCCCCCAGTTCTTCCTCGGCGGCGATCATCGCGTCCAGGTGTTGCCGCAACTCTTCGCGAACGGTGGCACGTTCGTCGACGGAAAGGTCTTTGATTTCCTTGTCCAACGTAGAAAGATAATTGTCGAGTTCGGGGGCTTTTTCAAGCAGGTTGTGGGACATTGTTTCTACCTCCGGGGAATGGATCACCGAGAACACCATTGACCGCTTCCGAGAACGATTGCCAACGCGCCCGCTTTTCGGCGAGTTCGCCGTGTCCGGATTCCGTCAGGGTATACACGCGCCGCGCCGGACCGCTCTCCTGAGTCTCCCAAGTGCCGACGATGAACCCTTCGCGCTCCAGCGAACGCAACGCCGGGTAAAGCGAGCCTTCGTTCATCTTGAGCGCGTCCTTGCTCCGGCTCTCGATTTCACGGGCAATCGCATACCCATGGAGCGGCGCGGTTTCCAGCACGGCGAGAATCAGCGTGTGCGTGCTTCCCTTTTTGAGTTGGTCATCGATCATAAGTGGTGCATACCTTCGATTGGAATATACATTAGATTTTGATGCATTGCAAGAGTCCGCTACCGTGGTCCATGGTTGTTGTCGTTCGCCGGGTTCTTCTCTCATGCGCGACATATAGTAGATGTGCCAATGGGACCAGTCGCCATCGCCCGCCTCGAAATACTCCGGAACAGTCTCCCGCCACCGTTTCGCATAGACGCGGTTACAGCACACTAAAGCATGAGTCCCGTCCGGCGGAGCAACGATCCTGAGGTCCCCGACTTTTTGCATCCTCCAACAAGTCGGGGAGGCTGGCTCATCCCGTCGCTTTTTGGATGGCGTCGACATCCTGCTCCAAAAGATCAGGTATCGCCGCGACGGGCAGATAGCCGGGATAGTCGTGGTTCATACCCGCAATAATATTCCGCTTGCCTTCTTCGGCGAGCGATCCATCCGGCTCACGGTTCGCGATCAGGAGTCGGCGGAACGTTTCGAGATAGGCGGTTTGAAACCCGAACAGGTTCGACGCCGTGCCGCTCGCGCCGTGTCCGGGATAAACCGTCCCCACTCCGCCGTAGGTTCGGGCGACACGCGCAATCTGCTCTAGCCATGCTTCCAGATGACCTTCGAGCAGGAATGCCGTCATGCCGTGCTGAACGACATCGGCGCAGAACAGTGTGTCGTGTTCAGGCAAGTGCAACATCAGCATACAGGTTGCTTCCCCGAGACCGGCATCTTCGCACACGAGTGTTTCGTCGCCCAGCGTTATCGTGTCACCGGCAGCGACAATGTGGCCAGGGAGCGGAATGTCGGCGTCGAAGTCATCACCCAAAACCTCCTTGGAGAGCGCGGTGTAGCCGTTTTGGTCGCTCTGCAGTACGTCCCGAGTGTCTTGCAACGCATACCGTGGCGCGTCGGGGAAGGCTTTCGCCAGGACCGACATGCCGCCAAAATGGTCGGGGTGTGGATGCGTCAGGAATATGCCGAGCACACGCTTTTGGGTTTCACGGATCTGCTCTGATAATTTTCGGGCGGAGGAAAGGGACCGCTGGGCGTCGATCACGACGACTCCCGCCCCGGCGTCAACGATGTAAGAGTTGACCGAAGCCATTCCTGGCTCACTATACGTGGAAACAGTCATATTGCTTACTCCCTTGCTGGCGGAGGACCAGTGCGATTTAGGTGACAAAATTGTAGCACAAATCACAGACGCCAGAAGTCGCAACTCGGTAAAACGGCGCCGGTTGCGAGCGGGATTTCTTGTCCCTAGAGATGGCGGCCGGAAAAGCGCGGCATGACCGTTTATAGTGGGATGCGCGGTGGTTCAGACTGCGCAATGGTGGCGCCGAAGCGCGATACAATACCGGCGAAATGTCTGACGATAAAGAACGCCTCCAAGAAATCGCCCGCCGACGCACCTTTGCGATCATCTCGCACCCCGACGCCGGGAAAACTACGCTCACCGAAAAACTGCTCCTTTACGGGGGCGCAATCAACATGGCGGGGAGCGTCGCCGCCCGCAAGAACCGACGCGCCGCGACTTCCGACTGGATGGAACTGGAAAAACAGCGCGGTATATCAATCACGTCCACCGTGCTACAATTCCCGTACAACGGCTACGTATTGAACCTGCTCGACACGCCGGGACACGAAGACTTCTCCGAGGACACGTACCGGACCCTGGTCGCCGCCGATAGTGCGGTGATGCTGATCGACGCCGCGAAAGGCGTCGAGGCACAAACCCGAAAACTGTTCAAGGTGTGTCGTCAGCGCGGCATCCCGATCTTTACGTTCATCAACAAGATGGACCGCCCGAGCCGAGACCCGCTGGATCTGATGGCGGAGATCGGCGACCTGCTCGGCATCGAGTGCGTTCCGGTCAACTACCCCGTCGGCGAGGGCGGCGACCGTTTCAAGGGAGTTTAGGACCGCACGACCGGCGAGATTTTCCTGTTCGAGCGCACTCAGCACGGCGCGCACCGCGCCCCGGTGCAGGCCACGGACTTAGCCGACCGCGCGACGCTTGAACCGCTGATGGGGGGTGAGGGATACGAAAAGTTGGTCGCCGATATCGAACTGCTGGACGGTGCCGGGGAACCTTTGAACGACGGTAAGATCGCTCGCGGGGAGATCTCGCCGGTCTTCTTCGGGTCCGCCGTGACCAACTTTGGCGTCGAACCGTTCCTGCGCCGGTTTATCGGCATGGCTCCCCCGCCCGCGCCTCGTCTCGCCGATAAGGGCGATGTGTTCCCCGAGGAGCCGGAGTTCCGCGGGTTCGTTTTCAAGGTGCAGGCGAATATGGACCCGAACCACCGTGACCGGATCGCGTTCATGCGCGTGGTTTCCGGCAAGTTCGAACGCGACATGATGGCGACCGTGGCGCGGACAGGAAAGACCATCCGACTCTCCCGCCCGCAAAAGCTATTCGCGCAGGACCGCGAGATCGTCGAGGAAGCGTACCCCGGCGATATTGTCGGCTTGACCAACCCCGGCGCGTTCGCACTCGGTGACACGGTTTGCAACGGTCCGGTTCTGCGCTTCGCCGCCGTGCCGAAGTTCGCGCCAGAGCATTTCGCCGGGTTGCGCAATCGGAAGATCGAGGCGTACAAGAACTTCCAGAAAGGCGTCCAGCAGCTCTCCGAGGAAGGCATCGTGCAAACATTCTATGACGCGCACGCCTCCCGCATGGAGCCGATTCTGGGCGTCGTCGGGCAACTGCAGTTGGAAGTGATCCAGTACCGCCTCCGCGCCGAGTACAATGTCGAGACGATCCTCGAAGGCACCCCCTACTCGTTCGTGCGCTGGCTCGACGGCACCCCGGAGGCGATCAAGGAAATCTTCTGGACGAACGGCACGAAACGTGTCGTGGATGAGTCCGACAACGCCTGTGTCCTGTTCGAGTCGGAATGGGGCATGAACTACCTGATCGAGAAGAACCCGGCGGTAGACTTCCTCGACTCGCCGAATAACAAGAAGTTTTAACCACAGGGGACACAGAAGGCACAAATCTTTGTGCCCTCTGTGATTACAATTCCGGTTTTCGGGCTTCGGTGATCCACATCAGCGCGTATGCGTCAGCGAAGTGCGCACGGGTTTGGACGATAGTCAGACCGCACCGGGCAAGAATAGTCGCGTAGCCTTCTGTCGGGACGTAGTCGGCGAGGAGCGCGATTCCGCCCGGCTTGAGCACGCGGGCTATCTCTCGGCAGGCAGTCTCACGGTCGGATTCCGGCTCGATGTTGTGGAGACAGAGGAGCGACACAACGGCGTCGAACGAACCATCCGGGAAAGGCATGTCCCGCGCGTCGGCGTTTCGGAGTTCGACCCGGTCTTCCACCCCTTCAAGACGGATGTTCTGACGGGCGTTCTCGATGTTGTTACCGGACAAATCGGCTTCGTTCCAGATGTCTATTCCTACGGCCCTCCCGGTCGTTAACCGCTTCGCCGCACCGATGGCGAGTAACCCACGCCCCATCCCAACATCCAAGACTTGCTCCCCGCCCGCAAGGTTCAAACGGTCTATGATCAGGTCGCGGATGCGGTACTTCCCGGCTACGGCGTAAGCGGTCATGGCGAAACCAAGTGTCAAGGCACCGCCCCCTCCGAGAAAAAGCAGGGCGGAAGCGGTACGCGGGAGCCAGCCGGAAGACCTGGCACAGACCGCGCCGAGGGCGACGGAGAGCGAACCGCCAGCAAGAAACCCGACGATGAACGGCGGGGCATCTACCCCATAGTTCGGTTTGGCAGAAGGAGCGACCGGCTTTTTCATGAAAGGTGTATTTCTAATGGGAAAGATAGTCTTAATTAGACTACTGTATAATATCGGCACGAGTCAGATATGTCAACCACGTACCGACTAACCACGCCCGATCTTGTCCTCCTCGGTTTGCTTTCCGAGAAGCCGCGCCACGGATACGAAATCAACGCAGAACTGGCGAGGCGCAATGTCGAAGACTGGGCCGGTGTCTCGCGCCCTCAGGTGTACTATTCTCTGAAAAAGCTGGCAGGACTGGGGATGATCGCCGCGACGGCGCAAGCCCGCGAAAAAGGCGTGCGGAGTGCGGAGCGGCAGGTGTATGCTGTGACTACCGAGGGATTGACTGCGCTCCGGGAAGGGCTGACGCGGGAGGAGTGGGCGACCGAACAGTCACTTCCGCCATTCCTGACGTGGCTGGCACTCGCGCCCTACGCGACGCAAGAAGCGGCGCAGAAGGTTATCGAACTCCGCGAATCGGTGCTCCGGGCCGAGATCGCGCGTGAGGAAGAACACCTGATCGTGATTCGCGACCATCCCGCCGCCGCCGCGAGGATGGGAGAATTAATGGTGACGCACAAGATAGCGCAGTGGCGGGCCGAACTCGCCTGGCTTGCCAGCGTGCAAGAAAAACTACTCCCCGTTCACTGAACTTTTGCTACCGGGGGTTTGTAGTCCATATCGAAGTTGCTCACGGTATTCTACGAGCACCCAAAACACGCCGAAAGAGACTCACCGATGATCCGACCTACCGTGCCTGACGATACCCCGGCACTGCTCGCGCTTGCCCTTGCCGGCGATCTGTTCCGACCGACTGAAATCGACTACCTGCGCGACATGCTGACCGATTATTTCGGCGGCAATCCTGACTCGGGACGTTTCTGGATCATCGACCAACATGAAAACGGCGACCCGGTGGGGCTTGCCTTTTATGAACCGGCAGCCTTCACGACCGGCACCTGTAACCTCCAACTCATCGCGATTCACCGGGATTATCAAGGGCGAGGGCGTGGAGCGAAGATGATACGCCACATCGAAGAAAGGTTAACCGAGCGTGGCGAGCGTTTGCTACTGGTGGAAACGTCAGGACTACCCGGTTTCGAGCGTACGCGGACGCTCTATTTCAAATGCGGCTTCAGTGAGGAAGCGTGCATCCGAGATTTCTACAACGCGGGCGAGGATAAGATCGTCTTTCGCAAGGCTTTGACAAATATCTAACCCGCATTCCACTCCCCTGAGACGGCAGGCGAGATACCACACGAAAACGCCGCAAGTCCGGCAAAGAGTCACCGGCGACGCGGCGTTTTCATGACGTTCAACGACTACGCACGTGTCGCTACACGACCGGCAAACGCGGCTTCGCCGGGCGTCGTCGGGGCGAGTGGTTTGCCCAGTAGATCGCCTGCCGCGTTCAGGACGCCGAGCGTGTCCATGCCGCACAAGCCGCGCAGGATCGGGATCGGTCCGTGCTCGACAAAGGCGTCCGGCAAACCGAGCGTTTTCACCGATACGTCCCCCATTCCATTTTCCTGGAGCAGTTCGATCACCGCGGAGCCGAACCCGCCGCGAATGACGCCGTCCTCAAGGGTAATCACGCAACCGGCACGGCGGGCGAGGGGCAGGATCGTCTCGGCGTCCAGCGGCTTGCAGAACCGCGCGTTGACGACCGAGGCGCGGACGCCGTGTTCGATTTCCAGTTCCCGTGCCGCTTCCAG
>JACMMA010000365.1 GCA_014379275.1 Armatimonadota bacterium
GGCTTGTCTGTCTGCATCGTGGAGAAAGGCGATTGGGGGGGCGGAACCACGTCGGCGTCGTCGCGCCTGATCCACGGCGGGCTGCGCTACCTGCAATACGGCGAGATTGATCTGGTCCGCGAATCGCTACGGGAGCGCGGCATCATCGTCCGCCAGCGGCCACACCTGGTTCATCCCCTTTCGCTCTTGATTCCGTCGTACAAAGACGCACCGATGCCGAAGTGGATGGTCGGCGTCGGTCTGGGTATGTACCACATGCTCGCCCGCGATCCGATCTTCCCCGCCCCCGCCCCGCTTTCGCTCCAGGCGACACGCGACCGCGAACCGGCGCTGAATCCGGACGGGTTGTCTGGCGGTTTCACCTATCCCGACGCGCAGATGGAGTTTCCTGAGCGGTTTTGTGTGGAACTCGTACAGGAGACCGTCGCTGCGGGCGGGACCGTGCGTAGCCACACGAAAGTGACGGAACTTCTGGGCGACGGGTTGGAAGTCAAGGGCGCCATTCTCCACGACCAGTTGACGGGGGCTGAGACCACGGTCCGTGCCGGAATGATCGTCAACGCGGCGGGACCCTGGCTTGACGCGGTGAACCGGCTCCTTGGAAACGTCCGTCCGCCGAAAATGATCGGCGGTACGTGGGGGACGCACCTCGTCGTGCCGATGCGTCCCGGCAGTCCGTCCGGACCGATCTACGCGACCGCGAAAAAGGACGGGCGCCCGTTCTTTCTCCTGCCGTGGGACGACCGCTTGCTCATCGGCACGACGGATGTCAAATTTACCGGCGACGACCCGGATTCCCTCGAAGTCGAGCCGTGGGAAATAGCCTACCTTTTGGAAGAAACGAACCAGCTGTTTCCGGGAGCAAACTACGTGCCGTCCGACGTCGAAACCACTACGTGTGGCGTCCGCCCTCTTCCCGCTTCCGACAAAAATGCGGGCGCAGTGACGCGCCGACATTTCCTGGTAGACCACGCCGAGAAACATGGCATCCGGGGGTTGGCTTCTATAGTCGGCGGCAAACTGACCACATACCGGAGCCTCGCCGAAGAAGTGACCGATTGGGTGCTCAAGCGGCTCGGAAGAGCGCCCGTCGCCTGCTCGACCGCTGTCATTGCCCCCGATATCCTGCCAGTCGCCACTCTCCGATTGGAAACGGAACGCGCTCTTGATTTCCTTCAACTGCCGGTATCGCTCGCACCACGCCTGGTTAAACGCTATGGTCCCGCATCCGCCGATGTTCTGGCACGGGTGAAGCGCGATCCATCGCTGGGTCGCCCGATCTCTCCCGGCATACCGGACCTGGGAGCGCAGGTAGTTCATGCGGTAGAAACCGAGTTCGCCCGCACCGTAGACGACGTGGTACGCCGCCGCCTGATGCTTTTCCCCCCGACCGAGGAAGCCGTCTCCGGGGTTCGCCGGATCGCTGGTGAGCTCGGGCTGCCGCTCGCTCGTTGACATTTCATTTCCACGTAGGCTATCCTCTCTGTGTATGCGAAAGATAGCCTTTTCTGCTTTACCGGAAACCCCGCTGCCCGCCGAGGTCGGCTCTGTTTTGCGTCGCTTCACCGGCGGCGGCAATATCACCGTGGCAAAAATAACGTTCGCCGCCGGTAGCGTTTTACCCGGTCATCGCCACGTGAATGAGCAGTTTACGATCGTGTTAGACGGAACATTGGAGTTTGTGGACGATGCAGGCAACACGACACCGGTCGGTGCCGGTGAAGTGATGCATCTTCCCGGAAACTTCTGGCACGGCGCGAAAGCTCTCTCCGATGCTACCGTGATAGACGTTTTTTCTCCGGTACGCGGCGATTGGGGAACGCCGCCCGAACCGATCCTCTGACGCCAGCAAAACCGCCGTTAGCGACAATTCGATAGCAGGAAAAGCACTGCGCGACACGTAACTATTACCCAGGTATTTCGCACAGGGAGTGTGAATACACGCAAAATTCCCTCGGGGGACTTGCGCAACAAGGAAGCCAAATCGTATGAAAGCCGTTGTTATGGCAGGGGGCGAGGGAACGCGACTGCGCCCGCTTACCCTGCATCGTCCCAAACCACTGGTTCCTGTTCTCAACAAACCAATCGCACAACATATTATCGAACACTTACGCCGCGCCGGGATCTCAGACATCGTCGTCACGCTTTATTATCTCGCCGAAGAGATCATGAATGCGTTCGGGACCGGAGCCGAACTCGGCGTCAATCTGATTTACAGTATCGAGGATTCGCCGCTCGGGACCGCCGGGTCCGTGAAAAAAGCGGAAGCGTACCTCAGCGACGGTGCGTTCATCATCGTTTCCGGGGACGCTCTGACGGATATCGATGTCGAGAAAGCACTCGCATTCCACCGCGAAAAAAAGTCGGAAGCTACCATAATTTTGCAACACGTCCAGAACCCCTTAGAGTTCGGCGTTGTAATGACCGAGGAAGACGGGCGCATCAGCCGGTTTCTGGAAAAGCCGTCCTGGGGTGAGGTGTTTTCCGACACGGTGAACACCGGCATGTATATCCTGGAACCGTCCGTGTTCGACCTGATGGAAGAGGGCAAGAGTTACGACTGGTCGCAGGATATCTTCCCCCAACTCTTAGCCGCCGGACGACCGCTCTACGGATACACCCTCGGCGAATACTGGACCGATGTCGGTTCGCTCGACGAGTACCGGACTTCGCAGTATGCGTTTCTTGCGAAGGCGACGACACTCCCCATAGACGGCACGGAGAACGAACCCGGAGTCTATGTCGGCGAGGGATGCATCATCGATCCCCAGGCGAAGATCATCGCACCGGTGAGGATCGGCGACAACTGCCGGATTAAAGCGGGCGCGATTATCGGGCCGGACACGGTTCTCGGGGATAACTGTATCGTGGAGTTCGACGCCTGTATCGAAAAGTCTATTCTGTGGGACTCGGTGTATGTCGGTCGGAAAGCGCAACTGATCGCGTGTACGGTCTGCCACCATTGTACGATCAAGGATGGCGCGGAGATCCAGGAGGGCGCGGTCATCGGCGACCGGTGCCAGATCGGTGACGGCGCATTGATTCGTACGATGGTCAAGCTCTGGCCCGATAAGATGATCGAAAGCGACGCGCTCGTCGCTACGTCACTCATCTGGGGGGCGAAGGCGAACGCAGCCCTGTTCAAGGGGCTCGGCGTTACCGGGATCGCTAACCGCGAGTTGACACCGGACTTCGCCACCAAACTAGGCGCCTCCTACGGAGCTTTCTTGAAAAAAGGGGCGACCGTGATCACCGCCCGCGACGGGCATCCGGCGTCCCGTATGCTGAAACGTGGCATCCTTGCCGGCCTGGTATCGGTCGGATGCAATGTTCTCGATGTGGAGGCGCAGCCCCTCCCCCTGGCCCGGTTCGCGGTTCGTTCCAACGCGGCGCAGGGAGGCGTAAATGTCCGCATCGACCCCGACCATCCGCGCAACGCGCTGATCGAATTCTTCGACCGCTCCGGGATCTACATCACGAAGAATGCTGAGCGCAAGATCGAAACCATCTATTTCCGTGAGGATTACGGACTGGCGGACATGGAAGAGGTGGGCGAGATCGAGTTCGCGGCGCGTACGATCGAAACCTACACGCAGGAGTTCTTCGCGCATATCCGCGAGAAAGACATCGAGCGGCGGAAATTCAAGGTGGTTGTCGACTATGCGTACGGGCGCATCTCCACGGTGCTTCCGGTGATACTGGGCCGGCTCGGTTGCGATGTGATTTCACTCAACGCCTATTCGGACACGAACCGCGCCCCGAAAAATGCGTCGGAACGGGAGGCTCTGATCTATAATCTGTCGCAAGTCGTGACGACACTTCGCGCGGATCTCGGGGTGATCATTCATTCCGACGGGGAGCGGATCGCGTTAGTGGACGAAGGGGGTGTGTCGCTGACGGGGGCAAAGCTGCTGGCTACACTCGCCTCGATGGTGTCGCAGACGCGCCCCGGAGCGAAGATCGCGGTGCCGGTGACGGCACCGTCCGTGGTGGAGCAGGTGTTGCGGCGGACGAACGGTGTCGTCGCCCGTACGAAGACCGATCCTCGTTTCCTGATGACGCACGCGTCCCATCCGGCGGAAAAAGTCGTGATGGCGGGCGATTTGGACGGCGGGTTTTTGTTCCCTGAGTTGCAGCCAGCATTTGACGGACTGTTCGCGTTCGTCAAGACCCTGGAAATGCTGTCGTGGCTTCAGCGTCCCCTTTCCGACTTTGCCAACGAGCTTCCGCCGATTCTTCTTTCGGCGCAAACCGTTCGCTGCCCGTTCGACGCGAAGGGTTCCGTGATGCGCCGCCTGACGGAAGAGTCGCTCGCCGACACGCGGAATCGCACAGACCTGATCGACGGTATCAAGATCACGGAATCCGAGCGCGAATGGGCGCTCGTTCTTCCCGATGCCGCCGACCCGGTTTTCCATGTGTATGCGGAGGGGGTGACCCAGGAAGCGGCGGAGGAGCGCGCCGCACACTACATCAAAAAAATCGCGGACATGATCGCGGTGTAGTTGGCACGCACGGATCTCTGCGGTCTTTGTTTCTCTGTGGTTAAATCAATAAAAAGGAGCGAATGATATGTCTACAGGAAAGCCAGCTAAGAAACCACTAACACCGGAAGCCGCCCGGATACTGGAGCAGTACCGCAACGCCGGGAAAGGCATCCCTGCCGGTTCGGAAGGGACCGGGACCGACGCCAACGGCACGCCGATTAAGCCGTCCGGGGCGCCGCCCGCCCAGCCGATCCGCCGAAGCGGATCGCGCGGAAAGTAAGAAGTGTGCGGATGTCCCTCGTGTCGCTCTGTTGCGGGCGACACGAGGGACAAGTGCTTCGACTCAACCCCGTTTTTGCCCCTCCGGCCGTTGCGAATCGTCGTCAAAACTCAGCGGTACGTCTCCTCTAACGCCGCATCTTCTATCGATTTTTCGTGTGTATTCCCCATACGCCCCACTTCGTTCGGGAAACGTCCACAGAATTTCCCGAAGCAACGACCGGATTGCTATGCGTAGCTCTTGACCACCCATACTATGAAAAGTTGCTTGCTTTCGGATATAATAACGCCGGTTTCTCTGTTATTTGGCGCACCTCCGGGCGGCTGGGCGAATCAGTCTGGGGTCGTCTGATAGGAGTCCCTTCGGACCGGGAGAAGTATTCAGGCGCGATGATGTCTCACACCTACAAAGAATCTGTGGTCGGCAAGGAGCCGGGAATCTCCGCTATTGTCCTGGTCCCCTATGCCTATGCGAATGTCGGTCAGTTGATGCGCCATCTGCAGGCGCAGACGGTGGCGGGTCGTGTTGAAATAGTTTTCGTCACTCCGGATGTTGCCGCACTCAATCCGCCTCCCGAGGAGATCTCCTGCTTCGCTGCGGTGCGGGCCGTTTCGTCCGGAGGGGCGTTCCGCTCCTCGGCGGCTGCGCGTGTTCCCGGCGTCCATGCGGCCACCGCCCCAGTTGTCGCCCTGACCGAGGAGCACTCCATGCCGGAGCCGGACTGGGCGGAAAACATTCTGGCAGCGTATGCGACGGGTACCTGGGCTGCGGTCGGTCCCGGCATAGTGAACGCTAACCCGGATAGTGCGGTCAGCTGGGTAAACTTTCTTCTTGAGTATGGTCAGTGGAGCGACCCCGTGCCTGCCAGTGAACCGGAACATCTGCCCGGACATAACTGCACGTACCGGCGCGATGCGTTACTGAGCTACGGGGATGATCTCGGCACCATGCTGGAGGCGGAAAGCCTGATTCACTGGGATTTACGAGCCAAGGGGCGACGGATCTGTATGTACCCGGCGGCGCGAACCCGGCACTGGAACTATTCGGTCACCTGGGGGTGGGTCCCGCTACGCTTTCTCGGCGGAAAGCTTTTCGCGGGATACCGTTCCCGGCAACAGGGTTGGTCGCTTGGTAAGCGGATGGCTTACCTACTCGGTTCGCCGCTGATCCCGTGGGTGCGCCTGCGCCGAATTATTGCGGAGTCACATGTGCCCGGTCGCCCGCAGAAGGCGCTTCTTCCGCGCCTCATGCCCCTCTTGATGTTATCTCTGGTCGTGGATGCGATGGGGGAAGCCTCGGGCTACCTTGCCGGACCAGGGCGCTCCCAAGATCAGTTAGCCGCCAGCGAGTTCAACCGTCGTAACGAACTGAATGCCCGCGATCGTATGCGCGAGGATTCCCCCGGATGAGCACGGCACCCGCTCCTGCGTCACCGGTTCCCCCCACGCGCTCGGCGGCCCTATCCGTGATCCTTGTCACTCCCGATGACTATGAGACGATTCGCAAAACGGTGTGCCACCTTCGCAAGCAAAAAGCCGCGGACCGGATGGAGTTGCTTATCGTTGCCCCCGGGCGGGAATCGCTCGGAATGGACGAAGAAGAACTGGGAGTGTTCGCGGCATGGGACGTGATCGAGGTCGGCGTGATCCGGACCCTGGCATCGGTTAAAGCGCTCGCCATCCGGCAGGCCAGGGCTCCGGTAATTGTTCAGGCGGAGGACCACTCCTATCCGGGACCGAATTGGGCTGAAGCCCTGATTGCTACTCACGGACAAGGATATGCCGTGGTCGGTCCGGCGGTAAAAAATGCGAACCCGGCAACATTTTTGAGCTGGGCGAACTACCTGATGCATTTCGGAGCGTGGGCGGATGGCATCGTCGGGGTGGGCGAGGTGGAGCAAGTGGCGTGGCACAATTGTAGTTACCGTCGCGATCTTTTGCTCGCCTATGGCGACGACTTGCCGCGCCTTTTGGCCGTAGAAAGTGCGCTCCAAGAGAATATCCGTCGGAATGGTCATCGAATTTTTCTTGCCGCGGATGTTGTCACATCGCATGTCAATATTTCCGATCCGCGCACGGCTTTTAGCCACCATTTCTGTGGAGGACGGTTGTTCGCCGCGACACGCGCCCATGAGGGAGGATGGCCCCCGTGGAAGCGATTGATCTATTTCTGCGGTGCTCCGTTGATCCCCCTGGTGCGATTCCCGCGCTTATTGGGCCATATCGCACGCTACAAACAACGCAAACAATTACTGCCGGGGATTCTGTTTCCAATGGCCGTTGCGTTGTTCTGTCATGCCGCGGGTGAAGCCATCGGATACGCCTTCGGGATCGGAAACGCCGAGGAGCAGTATTCGCGTTTCGAGATGCGCCGGATAGATCACCTTTGTGCGCGAGACCGTGAGTCGGGACGGGCGAGATGAGTGATGTTCCCGCAAATAAAACGGCTCATCCTCCTGCCCGTGACATGGGGATGACCCGCGGAACACTACTTGTTTTTGGAGCGGAGGCATTGGCATTGCCCGCCGCTCTTTTCCTAACGGCACTGCTCACGCGTCACTTCGGAGTGGACGATTACGGACGCTTTACACTGCTTGCCACTTTGATCGCCTGGGTGGAATGGAGCCTCAGTTCCGTTTGGTCACGGGCGACGATCAAGTTGGTCAGTGAGGCAGACGATTGGCGACCGATCGGCCGCGCCGTCGCTCGGCTTTCTCTCGGGTGCGGGCTCGCCGCCGCTGGTGTGCTCGCTCTCCTGGCTTTTCCGTTGTCGCACATGTTCAGCGAGCCGACTATCGCGTTACCCCTGTTGCTTTTTTCCTTGGACATTCCCTTGTTCTGTCTCGCCCAGGCGCACCGGAGTTTGCTGGTGGGGACCGGCAGGTTTTCGGGCCGCGCCGCCACGACAGCGGCGCGCGCCCTTTTTCGTTCTGCTCTCATCGCGGTGCTGGTTTCACAGGGTGCGGGGATCATGGGGGCGATTCTGGGCAGTATCGGGGCCAGCGTCGCAGAACTCGCCGTGGCACGGCTGTTTATTCGCCCAGATTTCCGGGGAACGCGCGAAGAGTCGAATGTTGCCGCAGTACCGCCGCGGCTTCTGTGGGAGGCTGCCGGTCCTTTATTGGTTTACGCAATCAGCCTCCGTCTTTTCGATAAGCTGGATCTGTTCCTCCTTAAATCACTCGGCGGAACGGCCCGGGAAGCGGGACTATATGGTGCCGCGCAGAACTTGGCGATTCTGCCCGGCATTTTTGCGATGGCATTTGTGCCTGCGCTTCTGGCAACGGTTGGGAACGCCCGTCGACAGGAGCGCGACAGCGGCGAAGAGCACGGCGCACGCAAAATCGGTCGGGGGGCGTTGCGGGTGATCGTGCGGCTACTCCCATTTGGCGCATTGGTCGCGGGCTGCGCCTCCGGCATTGTCTCTCTATTCTTCGGACCCGCCTTCGCCGGAACGGCCCCGCTCATCGGACCGCTTTTTTTCGCTGCGCTGGCACAATGTATTTTCGCCGTTGCCACAGTTCTCCTGACTGCGGGAGACCGTATCTGGTGGACTGCGGTGCTCGCGAGCGCGTTGCTGGCGGTAGCATTCGGGGCGCACTTTTTGATCATCCCGCGATATGGCTCGTTGGGGGCGGCGAGCGTTACCCTGGTGGTTTCAGTCGTCGGGGCAATCGCCGCCCTGACCGCCGTTTATGACCGCTGGAAGATTACTCCCCCCGTCGGCACAGTGGTGCGTACCCTTTTGGTCACGGCGGGGGTGTACGCCCTGGCGACACGACTTCCGCAGTCAGATGTATCCGGTCCGCTTGCCGTCGCCGGGCGAGCCTTCATTTTGATGCTTGCCATCGTCTTGGGATACACCCTGCTCGGCGAATGGGACGTGGATGACACGGCGCGGGCTAAGTCCTTTCTGCAACGTTTTCGGAAAAGCACGCGATGAACACGACCCCGAGCTCAACCAATTTTCCTTATGGAACGAAGCACCGGAAGTGGCAGTCGGCAGTAGGACGATAAATGCTGTAACCCAAAACCCTCACACCCCGGCAAGCCGGTACTTAATGCTCTTTAGGGTTATTGCACCCGGCGGAGCGCGCTTCTTCACATCGAACCATCTTGTTTTCCCATGGCAGGCTTCCGAGAACTCGGTGGGTTCGATGCGCGATTCCATCGGGCGCCGTCATGCATCAATGGTGTCCCAATTCGCCGCCGCGGTGGAATACTTCGGAAAAAACTCCGCAAGCAAGAAACACGGTCGGGTGGTCCCCGGATCGATACGCCCCGCGGCGGTTAGATGGTTTCTTATCGGTCCAGTGTCATCGCGAATACTTTTACCTTCAGATTGTCTGGTAGCGTGACCGATACCAACTCCTTGGCGATATTTACCGGGGCGATCACATGGCGCAGATAACTTGCTTTCGCTTCGTCGCCCTGCGGGGTGCGCTTACGGCGGGTCATGGTGGCGATGGTATCCCCTGTCGGGGATTGTGCCTCGCTCCAATCGCGCACCGAAACGGTAACCGTTTGCGTGGTTTTGTCGGCGTAGGTGAACACGAGTGGCACGGACTCCGTCTGTCCGCCAGTTGCGGTCGCGGCTAAGTGCAAGCCGACATAGTTCCCTTTCGGCAACGCGATCGTTTGCTTCGCGGACGCCACCGCGTTTTTTGCGCCATCCTGTGAAGAACCGTACCGGAA
>JACMMA010000366.1 GCA_014379275.1 Armatimonadota bacterium
AGATACATACCATGATGCGGTCGTGAGTCGATAGTGGTTTTTCGATATGGTGTTGCTTGCGGTACGCGGAAACATCCTCATCGACCTCGTGCGCGATTTCGCGGAGCGCGATTTCGCGGAGTGCGGCGAGATTCCCCTCACGGAACCAGTTTTCCTTCGCCTGCCCGACTTTATCCGCCTTATAAATATCGCCGCGCTCCAACCGGTGGATTAAAGCGCGGGGCGAAATATCAATCATCTGAAACTCGTCGGCTTCGCGGAGCACATGATCAGGCACCGTTTCGCGTACACGCACCCCCGTCACTTCGTACACAGCGTCATTCAAACTTTCGAGGTGTTGCACGTTGAGCGTGGAAAGGACGTTGATCCCGGCATCCAGAAGAGCATCGATATCCTGCCACCGCTTTTCGCGCGGGGAGCCGGGGACATTGGTGTGGGCGAGTTCATCCACCAGCACGGTGTGCGGGTGGCGGGCGAGAATCGCCTCGGTGTCCATCTCCTCGAACGTCGCGCCGCGGTATTCGATTTTTTTGCGCGGAACCATGGGCAGGTCACCCACCTGGGATTCCGTGCCTTTACGCCCGTGCGTTTCCAGGTAACCGATGACGACATCTTGTCCGCGTTCGCGCCGCCGGGTCGCTTCCTGTAGCATCTCGTACGTTTTCCCGACCCCCGCCGCGAATCCCATAAAGACTTTGAGTCGCCCGCGCGTGGCCAGTCGCTCCTCTTTCTGAACGCGGGCGAGAATCTCGTCGGGCGAGGGGCGGTGTTTGTTTTCTGGCATCTAATCTCCTGTCCGTGAGATCACGGCATCAATCCAGTGGCGCAAACCGCTCGTCAAGTCGTCCACCAGCAAGGTTCCGTCGGGAGGCAGTTGCGCGTGTTGCCAGAGGTGGTTGGCTAACGCTTCCCCGCAAAGAGCCTGCCAGAACCGCTCCCCTTCCGGCATCTCCTCCCGGTCCGTGTGCGCTTTGACAAGCTCGACAACGTAGCAGGGGATAACGATTCGGCACGTGTTCTCCTCGCCGGTCGGAGCCATCACCGTGTACGAGGCGCCGAAACCACCGTCCCCGGAAACCATGACGCTACCGGACGACAGCAGACGGAACCCGTTTACCGTGACCGAATCGAACGAGTGCATCGAGAGTGCCGCGGAGCGGGTTTTACCGTCCCGTTCGCCCGTCAGTGCGGAAGTGACGGCACCGCGCAACGTTTCCACAGTGAATGGTTTGCGTAAAAAATCGTTCGCGCCCGCCGCCATCGCTTCGGTAGCAAGGTCCACCGTGCCGAAAGCGGTGATCATCAGAACGCGGGTGTTCGCGCGGCGCTGTCGCATTTCGCGTAGCACCTCCAAACCTTCCAATCCTGGCATGCGTTGATCCAGAAGCACCAGATCCCAGCCAGCGCCGTTCGCGAACTTTTCCAGCCCCTCGTAACCGTCCGCCGCTGTTTCGACCGTATGCCCGACATGCGACAGTGCCAGCCGGAGCATCATACGGATATTATTTTCGTCGTCCACCACTAAAATATGTGCCATCGGAATTAACTCTCTTTTTCAACAAAACTGGCGCGTTTGCCTTCCGCCCCGAAGTACCAGGGGACATTGATTACCACGATGCGATCCCCCCCACGCAACAAAAGCGCGGCTTTAAGTGCTGTCGCCCGCTGATTATGTAACGGGTACTGATACCAATGCGTTTCCACCAGTTCGGGAATGATCACCGCGATACGCCGCTCCGGAAATCGTTGCTCCAACTCGTTCAGATACCCGAACAGGGGATTGAACAACCGCCGGTACGGCGATGCGAGCACAACCAGCACCGGCGGTTTGCGTCCTGCTTCACGGAGCGGCTCCGTAACGTCGCGGGTCCATCGCGTGCGCAGTGCCTCCGCGTCATCGTCTTGGGTGGCAATATGTACCGCCATCACATCCGGCGAGAGAGACAACGCAAACTGCAACCCCTTCTCCGCAATAGTCGTCCAGTCTTTTATCGGCACGACGACCACCGGCGGTTCCAAATGAACGACATCCAGCTTCCCAACGTCCCCGATTTCTTTGTGAACGGCGTCGTAGTGCGCACGGACACGCAGGAAAAGGAACACGGTTCCTGGAATTAGCAGCACCGTTACCCATGCCCCCTCCGTGAATTTGGCGACAAGGATCACCATCAGTGCGATGCCGGTCGCGATCGCACCCAAGCCGTTGATGAACATCGAAGCCCGTGTCGCGCCGGTCGCGGGTTGCTTCTGCCAGTAGCGCACCATCCCCGCTTGCGACAGCGTAAACGCCCCGAAGGCGCCCACCGCGAACAGCGGAATCAGACGGTCCGTGATACCGCCGAACCCGATCAGCAACAGGGCAGTCATGAACGTGAGTACCGAAATGCCGAGCGAGTAAACCAGCCGCCGCCCCCGATTCTCAAAGGCATGCGGCAAGAAACTATCCTGTGCCAATAGCCGGCATAACCGCGGAAAGTCGGCGTATCCCGTGTTCGCCGAGAGCGCGAGCACCGCGAGCGTGAAGCCGAGAGTGACGTAGTAAAACAGTCCTTTGCCGATAATCGCCGCCGTGAGTTGAGATAACACGCTCTGATAAGATTCCCCTTCCGGCGGCGTTGCGCCCACGTTGTAGGCGCGGCACAGGTAGGCGATCCCGGCGAGCAGGATTCCCAATACCCCGACAATGATTGTCAGGGTTTGTTGCGCGGTCGGCACCACCGGCTTGCGGAAAACGCTCATGCCGTTGCTGACCGCTTCCACCCCGGTCATCGCGGTACACCCGGAAGCGAACGCATGCAGGAGCAGTGCGAGGGGAATCACCGACAGCGCGGCGAAATTCGCGTCCGGGGCGGGAAGAACGGACGGGGTGACGACCGCAACCGGCGCACCGCCCGCGATGACTGTTTTCACGACTCCGATTACCAGCACTATGCCGAGCGAAGCGATGAAGCCGTATGTCGGCAACGCGAACGCGATGCCCGATTCTTTCGCCCCGCGCAGATTAACGATGGCGACCAGGGCGAGGACAAAAAGCGACAGTTCTAGCCGGTATTCCGTGAGCGACGGGAAGATGGAAACGAACGCCCCGACACCCGCCGAGATGCCGACGGCAACCACGAGCACATAGTCTACCAGCAGCGCGGCGGCGGCGAATAATCCCGGCTTGATACCGAGGTTCTCCCGTGACACCGTGTACGATCCGCCGCCGGTCGGGTATGCCGCCATCGTTTGCCGGTACGAGAAAAACAGCACGGCGAGAAGCACCAGCAGGATGCCCATGATCGGAAACAGGTACGAAAGCCCGACCACGCCGAGCGGCAATAGCACCGTGAGTGCGGCCTCCGGTCCGTACGCCGCCGACGCCAACCCATCGAGACCGAGCATCGGCACGGCGGCGAATGGTCCGACTTTTTGTTCGTCCTCGCTATGGGAGGAGAGCGGCTTGCCGATCAGGCGGTCTAAAAAAGACATGTTTATTCCTTTTCTCTGCTGACAATCGTCGGGATGGTGAACGAGAACGTGCTCCCCGTGCCGACTTTACTTTCGGCACGAATCTCGCCGCCGTGCGCCCTGACGATGCTCTGGGCGACCGATAGTCCCAAACCCGCGCCGCCTTTTGTCGCGCCCGGGACCTGTACAAATCGCTCGAAGATCGTTTCCAGATATTCCGGCGCAATTCCCGTTCCGGTATCGGCGACAAAAAACCGTGCCATGTCATCGTCGCCTACTTCGGCACCGTACCGCACCGTACCGCCGCTTTCCGTATGCCGTATGGCGTTGTTGAGCAGGTTCACCAGAACACGCCCCACCTGACCGCGATCTGCCCGTAGCGGGGGCATGCGCGGAGTCGCGACTGTCTGAAGTAGCACCCCTTTCGCCGCCGCTTGCCGCTCGACTGATTGTCGCGCGCTCTGGACGATCTCGGCCACCGGGACGATCTCCAGGCGGGGCGGTGTCGTCCCTGCTTGAAGGCGAGTCATGTCTAACAGGTCGTGCATCATCGCCTGCAATCGCTCCAGATCCGACCTCAGGGCAAACACGACTTCTTGTTGCGCGGGGGACAACTCGCCTGCAGCTCCCTCCGTCAGCAGTTCCACACCGAGTAGCATGGACGTGACCGGGGTACGCAGTTCGTGCGATGCAACACCGATAAACTCGGTTTTAAGGCGGTTAACCTCCTCCTGGTGGGTGACATCTTCCAGAACTGCTACGGCCCCCAACGGCTTGTTCTCTGCCCCGTCCCGCATCGGGGTAGCGCGGAGGCGGTACGTCCGACCGCCGAGCGTGGTCAGGGCCGCATCGCCTTCGTCCGCCGACGTTTCCTGCGTGCCGATAGCGCGAAGCAGCGCGTCGTAAAGCCGTTTGTTCCGCACGACCAATCCGACATCGCGTCCCTTCGCCGCGGAGTCGGGTCCGAAAAGTCCTTCCGCAGCCCGGTTCAAGTGAACGACACGTCCCGCCGCATCGGAAACGATCACCGGGTCGTACAGGTACGATAGCGCGGCGTCGCTCATGCGCTCGGCGACGCGCAATCGATCCTCTTCCCGCCGCCTCGCGTCATTCAATCGCTCCGCCATTTCGTTGAAGGCGCCAGCGAGCAAACCTATCTCGTCCTCCCGGCGAACGTCAATATGCTGATTCAAGTGCCCCACCCCGACTTCTTCGGCCTGACGGGTCAGTGAGACAATCGGCGTCATCAGGGAGTTCACGGTGCGATAGGTGAGGACGACCGCCAGTAGCCCCGCGCCTACTGCGACCACGGCGGTGAGAATCGCGGAGCGGTTCGCCTCCGCACGCGCTTCTTTATCCGCCGCCACGATCGCCCGCTGGTTCAAATCGAGAATTCCCTGCGCGGTTTCCTTCAATCGCAAAAAATCATTTTCCAGCGTGCGAAAGTAGAAGCCCCGCGCCGCGTTGTTGTCCATCTCCCCCCGAAATAATTGATCCAGATGCTTACGGTAGGGGGCGTATCGCACCCGGATTTCGTCTACCAACTCCTGTTCGCCCGGCTCAGTCACGTTGCCGGATTCCTCCGCCAATGCCTTCTCAAACCGCGCCCGGTTCATCGCGTATTGCGCCCGCGCCTTGTCCCGCTGTCCCGCGAGGTGGAACGTCGCCGCCGAATCCTGCCGCTCCAGCGCGTCTTTCATCGCCTGTGCCGCCACTACGCTCTTATAGTTGTCGCGCAAAATCCGATCCACGTACCCGCCGAGCCGAAAGAATCCGCCGACGCTCGCCAGCAAAACCATCAGCATCAAAGCGACCAGGACAAGGTGAGAAAACAGGAGTTCGGTACGAAGGGAGCGGCGCATAGTGTATTGTAGGCAGGAATCATAACGAAGCAGCAACCGGGGAAGCGATATGCTCCCCCAGTCGTTCACGCGCGGCTATTTCTTCTTGCCGCCTTTCTTTTTGTCTTTCTTATCCTTCTTGTCTTTTTTCTTGGTCTTTGCCATGATGCTCACCTTCTTTCCGCTCCTTGCTGGATGCTGAACCCCTCACACGAACACACGTCCGTGTGAATTTGTTATACCGATTTCTTGGGTGTATGGATACCCTCCGGTGTGGGCCAATGGGGGGGGGCACCAGCGGAACCCCCCCCCCAAAGCCCCCCCCCCCACCAGTAAAAAAATCACAAAAAAAAACCAAAAAAA
>JACMMA010000367.1 GCA_014379275.1 Armatimonadota bacterium
CAAACGGTGCGCATCGTCCGGATAAACGACTTGAAAACGGCGACACGGCAGGTCGTGGAAGCCGCCCGCGAAAGTCTGGTCATCGGTCAGTCGTGACCGATGTGACGCATCTGCCTGTCTCAAAAACGAACGGTTTTGGTACAATCAGCCGTCAAGTGCGGCAATACGTGCGTGGTTCGGTCGCGCACATCAGTCCCCTCAATGCCAGCCCTCGTCAAGAGTCATTATACGGTCTGAAAGTACGAGGGTCTGACACTAAGGCAGTACAGCAATACAGAAGATGCGGCTACCGGACAGATGGCTGGATAAATAACTATATAAACGGCTAGACAAAGTGCTGGATAAACGCGAGCGACGTGTCTGCAACTTCGCGCCAGCCGTGATCAATCGTCAGTGCATGCCCGCGATTGGGCATCTCTCTAATTTCCGTCACGCCCTGGTTGTGCTGCTGCTGTTTGAATGAGGCGTTTGCGACAGCCCACGGAACCGTGTTGTCTTTCTCACCGGAGATGATCAGCAGCGGCCTGCGGGCCGGATTTTCGGTATTAACCTTCGCTTCTGTCCACGGGTCGAGATTAGCGGTCGCGGCCTGAAACAGAGGCGTGCCGGACGCCGGAACGGCAAAGGTATCGTAGAGTTCTTTGGCCTCGTCCTCACTGACAGCGTTCGCAAAGGCATAGCGAAACTGCTCAAACGTCAGCGGGATAGCCCGGTTGCGGTTGGCAGGATTTCCAAGAACCGGCCAGGCCGACTTCAAGGCGGAAAAAGGAAGCGGAAGGACTCCGCGAAAGGGAGCCGGGGCAATTGCCACCGTCGCTACGGAAAGCCCGCGCCCGGCGAGAATCTGCGCCAAGAGACCACCGAAGGAATGGCCAATGACAACAGGCTTCCGGGTCAGACCGGCGATAATTTCCGCAAAGTGATCACCAACTTGCCCCACTGTCTTGTGAGCGAAAATCTCAGGGTTGGCATTCGCCTCGCCTATCGTTTCGGGGTCGTCAGGCCAGCCAGGGGTGAGGGCAGTATAACCGCCCTCCTCGAACACCCGCGCCCAGCGGTCCCAACTGCTCGGTAGCAGCCACAGGCCATGGACGAATATGACTGGCTGAAGTCCGGTCTCGTTCGCACGCTCGACCTGCTGTAATTCGTGTTGCGTAATTGTCGCTGCTTGGGACTTGGAGGTATCCGCAGCTGTTGTATTACTGGTATTCATGATAATTTTGCTCCTTCTGAAGGCTTTTATTGCCCTGGGTCAAAACGATTTTCCCCGGTTGGTGCGGCCTGCCCGCCAGCATTTCGTGGGCAGATCGATCTGCGGATTTAGAGCGAACATACATTCATTCAGAGGTGCTTTCGCACAAAACTGCCAGCCGTTGCACATTCTCATGAGCCTGATGAAAGGCATCGCGAGTATATCGGAGGAGGTGTTGCAATAGCTGATTCTGTTCCAAAACCATACAATAGAGGCACCTGGCGCGACGCAACTCCGTTTCTGCTGCCTCAAGGGGATTCGTGGTATTGACCGGATGAGCAATGGCACCGGGAATCTGAGATGTCGCTGTTTTCCATCGGGCTTGTTTCTCCATAAATTCACAAATAGCTCGCGTGTGTTTCGCCTGGGACTGTGTCAAACACGAGCGGGCTGCATTATATTGAGCCTCCGCCGACTCCTGCGCCGTCTTTTTTTGCTCCTCTTGCACAGCTACCTCCCAGATCCCTACATCGACCAAATCCCGCGCTGTGGCCTCCAGTTCAGTGACGTCCCATATGGTTTTCCCCATCGCCACGCCTATTGCTGTCACGTTTGCGTCCATCTGTTAATGTACCTTTCTGCCGTCGCCGGCTCAGCGTGATACAGGGGTTCTGATCCACGGTCTCCCCATAGTCCTGTATCACGCGGTAATTGTGATCCTTAGGAGAGTTGTCTATGCACCTATTGCCTGAACGATGTTTTTGGAAAGAACGACGTGCTCTTTGAACGCTGTCAGGGCCAGCGCGGCAAGGTTGCGCCCGTGCAGTTCCGTCGCGTCAGCGGGCTCGGTAGCGTTTGCAAGGTACGACTCGGCGAGATCACGCAGGAATTCATGGTTGGCGAGCTCGGCAGTGATGTAGATCTTATCGAACTCCGTTCCTGGGGGTTTTGTTCGGAGGATTTTCAGCAAGTCCTGGGACCCAGCATCCAGAGGTGGCGGCAGTGTGTTGAGGCTTTTAAGAATGGCAACGACGGCTACCGCTTCGCGCAGTTCAAAGTTTGCGAACTGACGGATGTCGGCATCGGTCGATTTGTTCACTGCGATCCGGCTCGCTTCCACGGAAAGCGCGGCGGGTCCAATGAGACCAGCGTAGAACTGTGCTCCGGTCCGGGCGTGAGGTGTCGGCATCGGGTAATCCTTCCCGGAATCTGCTTCGGGCTGATGGGTTCCGTCGGTTGGCTGTCGCAAAAGAGACGCCTGGTTCTCACTCATGGTCATGATAATTCCCTTCTATTGGGGAGCCTGCATGAAAGCAGCGATTTCATGCTTCCCCGGTTCGTGTACACCCCAGTTGGCAGTACAGGTCTATTATTTGCGGGTGGCATTATCTCAACCGTTCTCAGAAGAAGCAAAAAGCATTGCCTGAAAAAAATCACGCTCCTTTGCGTTCTGAGTATAATACTGTCAGTACAGGCACAAGTACGACGAAATGAGGTAACCTGAGCAATGATATCCTCCCTGGATACGCTACCGCTTCTTTCAATCGCGCTTTTCGGTCCCATGACGGTTCGTGTCGATGGGGAGCCACTGCCTCCCGTGCGTTCCCGAAAAATCCTTTATTTATTGGCACTCCTTACCCTGCGGCATGGACGGCCCGTGGAACGGGAATGGCTTGCCGGGACTCTGTGGCCAGACGCGGACCAGAGCCAGGCATTCGCGAACCTGCGTCCGGCTCTCAGTCAACTCCGCTCTGCTCTGGGTTCTGCATCTTCGCGTCTGGTAGCACCCAGTCGGCACACCCTGCAACTGGACCTGAGTAATGCACAGGTCGATGTCCTCACCTTCGATGCTGCCATTGCCACGAAGCGTCGGAGCGATCTTGAGCGTGCAGTCTCGCTGTACCGTGGACCGCTTCTGGAGGGCTGTGCTGAAGAGTGGATTCTGCAGGATCGAGAAGCACGGACGCAGGCGGTTCTGCGCACCTTGCAGACACTGGCAACTTCCGCCCAGGAAACAGGGAACCACGAAACGGCAGCGGATTGGTGGCGGCGGGCCGTTATGCTGGACCCGCTCTGGGAAGTGGCCCGGCGCGGGCTGATGAGCGTGCTGGCCGGGAGCGGGGACACCAATACAGCCCTGCAAGTCTACCGAGAATTCACCGTGATCCTGCAAAGTGACGATCCCCGCGCCGCTCCCGATACGGAGACGACCGCACTGTATCGCCGCCTGCGGGACAGCGCACGCCAGAAAGCCGCCGTGTCTGCTGTCGCCCTGGAGAGTGACGCTCCCGGAACCGAGCCGCCTACCGTTTCCGGCTACCTGCCCTGCGCGCTGAACGAACTGGTCGGGCGGGAAGACGAACGGCTAGAAATCGCCGACCGCCTGCGTTGCTCCCGGCTGGTGACGCTGACCGGGCCGGGCGGTATCGGTAAGACGCGGCTCGCCGCCGCCGCCGCTGGGGATGTGATACGTGGCTACCCCGAAGGCGTCTGGCTGGTGGGTCTGGAATCCCTGAGGACTGGCGGAGGCGTTGGCGCGGAAGAAGGGCAACCCGTCGCTCAGCAGGTCGCTTCGGTTCTGGGCATCAAGGTCGGGGCGGGCCGCCCATTGCTGCCTACGGTCGTCGAATGGCTACGCCGGAAGCGCCTTCTGCTCGTTCTGGATAACTGTGAACACCTTCTGGACGCCACCGCCTGCGTCGTTGCCCCAATCCTGCGCGAATGCCTGGGGGTACGGATTCTGACGACGAGCCGCGAAACCCTGGGGGTGAGGGGAGAAACCGTCTGGTCGGTTCCTCCCCTCGCCGCGCCGGACCCGGAAACGTTGCCGAAGGGAAAGACTGCTCAGGCACGGGCGTTGGCGGGGTATGATAGCGTCCACCTCTTCGTCGAACGGGCACAGGCCGTAAACAAAAACTTCACGCTGACCGGTGAGAATGCGCGGGATGTGGCCCTGCTTTGCTCGCGCCTGGACGGCCTTCCGTTGGCGCTCGAACTGGCGGCGGCGCGGACGGTAACGCTCTCTCCTGCCCAAATCCTCGCACAATTGGATACCCGTCCACTCGACGCTCTAACTTCCCGTCAGCGCGACATTGCCCCGCGTCACCGCACGCTCCGTGCAACGCTGGAATGGAGTTACAGCCTCTTGCCCACAGAAGCGCAGACATTTCTTGCCGATATGAGCGTGTTTCGGGGCGGCTGGACTCTGGAAGCCGCGCAAGCTGTCAGCCCGGACGCGGACACGGTAGAGATGTTGACTCTCCTTCACAATGCCAGTCTGGTGGCCGTCTCCGAAACAGACACTGGAAGTCGGTTCGCGTTTCTGGAGACGGTGCGCCAGTTCGCCGCCGAACAACTGGAAGGTTCGGAACGTGCGGATGCGGTAAAGCGTCGGTTCGCCGTTCACTTCACCGATTGGCTGTTGATTCCCACCGGGTCTGCTTTCTACAAGCTAACCGAGCGCGAATATGCCAACCTTCTGGCAGTCTTGGACTGGGGGATAGAAGCGGGTAAAACGGACGTTCTTCTTATTGCCTGTACGGAACTGGCAATATTCTGGGAACACACAGGCCGCAACAGCGAAGGCCAAAAGTGGATGGATATTGTATCGCGGCAAATTTCCTGGGAGACTGCCGGGGAAGAAGAATACGAGGAACACCACAGAGGACAGGACAGGGACGCCTCGAACCAGCATCTGTCGCGCCGTCAGCGATTTCTCATGAGTAAAGAGCAGCTCTGCTCGATCACCGGGGATATGAACGGCGCGGCGGAAGCCAGCCTTCAAATGTTTGAGGAAACCCGCCGCGCCGGTGATCCTATCGCTGGTCGAACGTTCCTATACAACGCAGGCATTTACCTCCTCACATCGGACCTGCATCGTGCGCTCGCTATTTTCGAGCAGTGCCTTCCTTTGGAGCGGAAGCACAGCAACGATGGGCAGGCAAATCCCATTATCCTTGCTCGCCTGACGGATACCTATCGGCTCACCGGCCAGTCTGATAGGGCCGCCGCAATGCTCAAAGAAGCATTGAAGCTATGCTACGGACGGGAAAAAAGTGATCCACTGGGGTGTGCTATGGCGCAGCTGACGGCGGGTCGCGCGGCGATGATGGAGGGCGATCACTCCCACGCGGCGGATTGCTTCCGGGCCACCGTCACCTTAGCCGAGCAGCTTGGGGTTGCTTTCGTCTGGGCAAATGCCCTCTGTTGCCTGGCGGTGCTGGCGCGGGAGAGAGGCGACCAGGAGTGGGAGGAATCACTTGTCGCCCAAGCAATCGTACGCGCTGGGCCAACCCCTCACTATCGGTTGATACCGACGCTCCAACAGCAACAGGAAGAACTCCTGCTCCTGAGAGGTGATATACAGGGGGCGACTGCGCTTGCCCATAACACACTGACCCTGTTTCGGGGAAAGTCCGCCAGCTTCCGCCTAGCCCTCTATCCTCATTTCCTGCTCCTGGCGGAGGCGGAATTATTGAACGGTTCGGAAATCCACCGTGCGGAATGGGTAGCCCGCCTGGTGGGCGCAGCGGGCACGATTGCCAGACGGCTTGGACTGGTTGCGCCGGAGAGGTCGGATAACGAGCGAGCGGCGCGTCTGCGAACCGCCCTTGCCAGGCAATTGGGGACGGAACGACTGATAGAGGAGGAAGTCGCCGGTGCTGCACTGGACGATGAAGCCGCACTGGAATTCGCCCTGATGCCCTTATAGGATGACATAAAAATACCAACGGCAACCGGAAGACTGACAGTAAACCCGGTTTTTGCCGTGTATTTCACAATATTTTATCGGGTGAGAACGGTTTGGGAACGCTCCGAAAACGCTACGGATAATGGTATGCCCGGAGAATAGGGGCACGCGCTGACGCTGCAAGACGCGGGCGCAACCCTAAAACTCGCAGACCGGGAGAAAGACCATGAAAACTGTACACATCACTCGATTCTTAACGCTACCCACGCGCCACGGATGCCAGAAAGGGTTCACAGAATGAAGGCAATACGCGTTTATGAATTCGGAGGAATAGATTCGCTCCAGTATGAGGATATTCCGCGCCCTGTGCCGGGGGAAGGGCAGGTATTGATACAGGTCCGGGCGGCGGGGGTCGGCCCGTGGGATGCCCTGGTCCGGGAAGGGCACAGTGCTCTCCCACAGCCATTGCCGCTAACACCGGGTTCTGATGTCGCTGGTATCGTCGCGGAAGTCGGGTCAGGGGTCACTGCTTTTCAGCCCGGCGAAGCGGTCTTCGGTGTTACCAATGCCCGATTCACCGGTGCGTATGCCGAATACGCACTCGCGGACGTCAACAGGATTGCCTTGAAACCGGAGCTGTTGGACTTTATTGAGGCTGCCTCCGTTCCTGTCGTAGGGGTCACCGCTTGGCAAATGGTTTTCGAGAAGGGGGGTATCCGCTACCCCGGGCTGGATGGCGGCACGAAACGAGTTCTGGTACAGGGAGCGGGTGGGAACGTCGGTGCGTTCGTGGTTCAGTTCGCCAAACGCGCCGGAGCCATTGTCTACGCCACTGCCCTCGCTTCTGATCTGGAATATGTTCATTCGCTGGGCGCGGACCAGGTTATTGACACCGAGACAACCCGCTTTGAAGACCGGGTGCGAGATATGGACGTGGTCTTCGACACGGTAGGCGGCGAGATACTGACGCGATCCTTCACAGTGCTCAAGCCGGGCGGCATTCTCGTATCCTCGGTGGCTCTACCGGACCCGGACATTGCTGCGAGCCGCAATGTCCAGGGAATTTTCTTTCTGGTCAACGTCACCTCGGAATGTCTGCGTGAGATAGCCGCCTTTCTGGACACGGACGCCATCCGAACCCGTGTCGGCGACGTTCTGCCCCTTTCGGAAGCACGGCAAGCCCATGAAATGCTCGCCGGTAAGCCCCATCTCCCCGGCAAGATTGTTCTGACATTTTTCGAGGATGGCAAGTCCTGAAAGGAGAATCCTATGTGCGAGACAGGTAAGTGCCGTTCTGTTATTCTCGCTCTCTACCCGAATATTGAGACAGCCCGTGACGCCGCCGAACGCCTGGTCACGGACGAGATCCCGGCAGGCGATCTTGCCGTCATTGTGTCCGAGGGAAAACTGCGGGATGTCATTGAGAGGGGGGTCTCTTTCGTGCCTTCTTCCGTATTTCGGGGTGTAGGTCAGGATGGTGCTGTAGAAGGAGCCGCTTGGGGCGGTGTCGCCGGTATAGCCCTTGGTACCGAAGTGCTGCTCTTAGGAGTGGGAACCGCGCTGGCTGTGCCTGTGCTGGCAGGGATGGCTCTGGTTGGCGCTGTGACCGGGGCGGCTCTGGATGCGACATTCCGTGAGATGGACCTCGACCTGGAAGGAACTGGCTATCGGATGCACCTGCATCATGGCGGCGCGTTGCTCCGGGTTTTTGCCCGAGATAGGGTCACCTCCCAGCGGATAATCGCGACTTTGCGGGCAACGTTTCCCGCCGAAATCGAGCATCACCCGCTCGCCCAATAACCGCGCAACGGCGTCAGGACTTTTCATCAGGGCTATTCCGTTATCGAAATATGTTCGCTGCTCCCCACTTAACGGGGAACTTCGTTCCTCCGGTGGAAGCCCTGACTTTTCATGTAAGCGAAAGGAGTATAGACAATGACAGAGGAACAAATGGAATCGCCATCGGGACCGGACCTTACCGCGGGAGTTTTGCTCACGGACATTGCGGACGGAGGAACGCTCCTAGGTCATAGGGAGGGGGAAGCGGCACTACTGGTACGACAGGGGGATGCCGTATTTGCCGTGGGTGCGCACTGTACGCATTATGGTCTCTCGCTTGCATCGGGGCTGGTTGGGGAAGATACCATTCGCTGTCCGTGGCACCACGCCTGTTTTAGTCTGCGGACTGGGGAAGCCTTAAAAGCCCCTGCCCTGACTCCGCTGACCTGTTGGAATGTAATACGGGACGGTGACCGGGTAAAGATTGCGAGCCGAAAACCGGAACCATCGGCAAAAGTCGCACCCACGAATGCACCGGAATCCGTGGTCATTATCGGTGGCGGTGCGGCAGGCACGGCTGCGGCGGAAATGCTACGCAGGGAGGGGTATGACGGTCCGGTGACGCTCCTTAGCGCGGAGGATGTACTGCCGACCGACCGCCCAAATCTCTCGAAAGAGTATCTTGCCGGGGAAGCACCGGAGGAATGGATGCCACTTTTCCCGCAAGAGTTCTACGATAGCCATCAGATTACCCTGCGGCTCGGCATCCGCGTCACGCGCCTGGACGCAGTCGGGAAGACTGTGACCCTGGAAAGCGGCGAAGTGGTTCCCTTTGGTGCGGCGTTGCTGGCGACTGGTGCAGACCCGATACGCCTGCCTATTTCCGGTGCGGACCTGCCCCATGTCCATTATCTACGTTCCCTCGCGGACAGTCGGGGGATTATCACCGCGCTAAGCCGGGTAAAACGAGCGGTTGTTATCGGGGCGAGTTTCATTGGTCTGGAAGCGGCGGCGTCCCTGCGGCACCGCGGAATCGAAGTGGATGTGGTCGCGCCAGAAGCGCGGCTTTTCGAGAAGGTTTTCGGACCGGAAGTCGGTGACTTTGTTCGGGAGTTACATGAAACACAGGGGGTTCGTTTCCATCTCGGCGACAGTGTGAGCGCGATTGATCTTGAGAGTGTTACCCTCACCAGTGGGGCAACGCTTCCGACGGACCTGGTGATTGTCGGTGTGGGCGTCCGGCCGAACGTGGCTTTGGCTGAGGCTGCCGGGCTGACCGTGGAACGCGGTGTCATAGTGGACGAGTATCTGCAGACAAGTATCCCAGGAATCTATGCTGCGGGAGATATCGTCCGCTATCCGGACCTTCATAGCGGTAAGAGCGTCCGTATCGAGCATTGGGTCGTCGCCGAACGTCAGGGGCAGACCGTAGCGAAGAATTTGCTGGGACGTAAGGAAAAGTATACCAGTCCGGCGTTCTTCTGGAGCCGACACTATGATGTTTCTCTGCATTACACAGGTCACGCTGACGGATGGTCTCGTTATGAGATAGAGGGAAGTCTGACCAAACGCGACTGCAAAATCACTTACTATGAAGACGACCGGGCCGCCGCAGTGCTGACCATCGGACGGAACGAAGAAAGTTTGTGCGCCGAGGTCGAGTGGGAATGATGCCTGGTGTGATTTTCACATAATCGAGAGGTTATGGTTTTCTCGTTGTCCCAGAAACGAGCGTTTATGGCACTCCCCGCGGACACCCCGAAAACCGCCCGGAAACGCCACCAAAACCCGTCCCGAAATCAACGTGCCAAAACTCGTGACCGTATATGAGTTTTGGTACAATGGGGCATGCAAACTCACACCCACGCCTACAAACTCGGATACGCCCGCGTCTCCACCGACGACCAGAACCTCGACCTCCAGCGCGACGCCCTCACGAAGGCCGGGTGCGACAAGATATTCGAAGAGAAGGAGAAGTCCGGTAACGAGAACCGCCCGGAGCTTCTGCGCCTCATGGAGACGCTCCGCCCCGGCGACACCCCCGTCGTATGGCGCCTCGACCGCTGGGGCGATCCCTCAAGCATTTGGTCGAGACCGTCGAGGATCTTAACGCGCGGGGCGTCGGTTTCCAGAGCGTGACCGAGAGCATCGACACCACCACTTCCGGCGGCAAGCTCGTCTTCCACATCTTCGCCGCCCTCGCCAAGTTCGAGCGCAGCCTGATTCGGGAGCGCACGAACGCCGGGCTCGCTGCGGCCCGCGCCAGGGGACGACTCGGCGGGCGCCCTACTGTGATGGACTCGAACAAGAAGAAGATCGCCCAGGCACTCCGCGCAGATCCCACGCAGTCGATCGAGTCGATCTGCAAAATATTAGGCATCAGCCGGACGACCTTCTACC
>JACMMA010000368.1 GCA_014379275.1 Armatimonadota bacterium
CACGGTCACGCGTGACACGGTGAGTCCCGGCAACGATGTCGGAACCTTCCGCCTGGAAAATGTCCCCGTCGGAACGACGGTGGCGACGATCACCTTCCTCAATAGTCGGCAGGTCGGCGACACCGAGGAACGGGAAACTTTCACCGACACGCAGACCGTGACATTGTTCCCGCCCATCGCGCAGGGAAGTAACGCCGGGCTAGAACTATTCGTGAACATCGGACAGGTGAGCGGTCGGGTACTGTTGCCCGACGGCACACCGGCGATCGGGGCGAACGTGTTTGTGGCCCCCTCCGGTTTGGAAGCGGTGACGGATGCAGAAGGGAGATTTCTCATCGAAAACGTTCCCGCAGAACCCATCGAAATTACCGGCGTGCTGGGAACAGCCGCGGTGACCAACACGGTCACGATCGGAAACGGCGCCAACAACATCGCTGATCTGCGGCTGGTAGAGGACCCGAACCCGAACCCGCCCGGTCTCCCGCCGACGATAAGCGGGGTTGTCCGTCTCGAAACCGCAACGGGGGCACGAGCCGCGGGGGCGACGATAATCTTGTTGCGGGATGGTTCGCAGATCGAGCAAACCGCCGCCAACGCCCAGGGGGAGTTCTCCTTCTTCGTTCCCGCGGGGAACTACAGCGTACAGGTTCTCTTCGACGGCTACATCGACGGCAGCCGGGACTTCGTGGTCAACACACCGAACCAACCGAGAGATGCGTCGGTGATCTTACAACGGCGACTCTAAAGGTGCGACATGGCTTTCTCCCGTTTGTACGCGTGCGACACTTGTGAGGCGGGGGAGGCTGTTTTAACGTTCGCCGAAACATGGGGCGCGGATTCGAGCGAGTCCGCGCCTTCGCCATACCCCGGGTTTGGAAACGTACAAGGGCTGTTCAGCATGCTCTGGTGTCGGACCTGCCGGGCTGTACGTCCTTGCATCCTTCTGCGTCTGCAACCGCCCGCCGCCCACGCCGTCGTCGCCTATGCGGAAGCGCAACGTCAGGGGCTGACCGGCTACGAAGCGGGCGTATGTCAGGAGTGTCAGGGGGCGCTGATCGCAAGTGGGGAAGGGGAGCCCTGTCCTGTGTGCGCGATAGGGACCCTACGGCTGATCGGGGAGTGGGAAGATGCCGCGTAAGTTTAAGAGGGGGAGCCGACTGGCTCCCCCCCGATAAGGTTTGGATTCAAGTTCGATTTGATATTCAGTTGTCACGCGCTATTTGATTTTCGTTATGCGGTTGTGGCTCGCTATTTTGTTTTCGCTATCCGATTGTGCGTTTCTATTTGCCATTAAATTGTCTGTATTCGGTTGTTGCGGTATGTGATTGTGAAAGCTATATGCAGTTGTATCGGCTCTACTGTCGCGGTCAATGTACCGCTTTTATCCAAACTGTCAGAACTAAAGACGCCCCAAGGGCAATAAAAGTTTCCCGAATCTGCGCACAATTTTTTATTGGTCGGAAAGCAATTTGGGCGCACTGCCGATCTCTCGCATTTCGCGCCCGAACTCCGTCAAGAAAACGGTTGCCTCACCTTCGGCGTTCGCATCACCCGTCTCGACCTGGGTCAGGAGCGAAGCAACCCCCTGTAAAAGTAAGCTCGCCGCGAAGACACGTTTCTGGTGTTTACGTCTGGTATTGTCGTCCGAGTTCGACGGAGGGGGGACCGATTTCAATAAAGAAACTAACCCGCTCACCTTCGCCGTCTGCGACGCGGTCGCCTTATAGAAAACATCCTGGGCGATCTGCTTCTTCGCGAACGCGACGCGGTTTTGCTCGACGCGGTCGGCAATCTTGGCGATGCCCTCATCGAACAATTGCAGCGCCGTGCGGTATCGGGCTTCGTCGTCACCGCTGCCTGCCGCCGCCGTCAATTCCTTGAGTGCCCCATCATAATCGCCCTGTGTTGCCAGGAGGCGCGCGTAACCGAGCATCACATCTTTGTCCGTCGGCGCGTCGACGCGTGCGGATTTGTACAGCGCGGTAGCTTCCTCGATTTTGCCGTCGGACAGAAGTGCTTCCGCTAACCCGACTTTCGCCCATGTCGCCGTCGGCTTCGCCCGCAGAATCGTTTCGTAGGTCGCTTTCGCCGCGGTCGTATCGCCGTTTTGTATCAGGATGTCTGCAAGCAGACGCGACGCCGCAAGGCGTCCTTTCTGATCCTCGACCGGTATCACATCCAGGGCGCGTTTCACTTCCGAAAGCGCGTCCCCTTTGCGTCCCGCTTGCAGATAGGCGGCGGCGAGGGCCGTGCGGTATGTCGGATTTACCGGCGAGAAATTAACCGCCTTCCGGTACGACAAGATGGCTCCCTGTAAATCGCCGGTTCGCGTCTGCTCATCACCCTGATGGCGTTCCGCCTCCGCCGCTCCGTCCGTATCGGCACCCGACGACGAAAGGGGGTCCCGTGGTGTGACAGGCGAAACGGCTGGTGCCGGGGCGGTCATCGGAACCGGCACGGCGATGTTCGGCTCTGCTGCGCTGGGGGCGGGGGCGACCGGGTCGGGTAACGGGACCGTCCGCACCGCCGGGATGGATTGCGGCGGCGGCAGACTCGGGGCGGTCGCCTGCGCCAGATCATGCAACGGCCCACGCAAGAAATCCTCCACCAGCGTGTTCGCCGCACTGGCGAGGGCATTATTCGACTGATCCGGGCTACCGGCCGCGCCACCGCCTGCGCTTCGTCTGGCCCGCCACACTTTACGCCCGTCGACCTGCTCGGTCTGTAACTCGATGTCTACACCGGCGGATTGTTGGTTCGGCAGACCCGAGACGATGAACCCCGAATAGCCGGCACCCGCTGCTTTCGCCAGTGCATAGCACTCGGTCGCCGTCGGATTGGTCGGGTCGCCTAATCTCAGCTTTGCCTCTTGTGCCGCACGGACAAACAAGGCGCTTTCCGGCGAGTAGACCACGGCATCCACAAACCCGGTATCGTTAAACCTGTCCCGTACCGCGATGACAGCTCGTTTCGCCCGTGTAATGTTCGCATCGGGCTCCTCTTTAGTGGTCGGCGCACCGGCGGGCACACCGGGAGTAAACAATACGATAAGCGGTTTTGGAGGCGCGGCGAAAGATTCGGATGTAAGCCATAGCGAGCCCACTCCCAACCCGGCTATGACCGCGCCTCGGCTGATACCCCTCAAGTGTTTAGCCTCCACTGATCACCCCCAAAGCCGCTTCGCAGGTGTACAAGCCGCGTTGCGCCGCGGAGGGGTTGCGACCCGCCGCGATCTGCGCCTTGTACGCCGCGATGGCTTGAATATAAGCAACTCTTGCGTTGGACGCGTCTCCCGCCCGCTGATAACACATCCCGATCCCTTGTTGCGCTTCACCAGCGGACGCGCCCGCCGAGATCGCCTCCTGGTACGAACTGATGGCATCCTTGTAGCGTCCGAGACCTTGCAAAACGCGCGCCCTTTGCATCGGATCGCTTTCCATGTCGGGGGCGCTGGCGGATTGAGGCGGTGCGACCGGGATCGGGGTGGGACCGGGACGTTGGTTCACCGTTATCTTCATGTACCCGCTGGAGGGCCGTGACGGCGCGGCTTCCTGGGGTGGTGCGACAGCGGCAACCCGCTCCCCATTTCCAAAGCCACTACCTCGCGCGTCATTCGTGGGTGGCGCGGCAACAATCGGAGGGAGTGCGCCTTCCTCGTTGGGATTGCCCTTAGTCACTTTGATGATGTCGGCGGGAATCACCACCGGTCCCGGCTTTGGCACAGTGCTGCGCGTCCCCGGCAACGGTTTCGGCAGGGGAAGCGCCGCCCCCGCCGTGATATTGGCAGGTGAGGGCCGACCGGTCGACAGTGGGGTGTTCTGTTGCTGGAGTCTGCGACGCGTTTCATCGAGTGACACGAACGGGTCACCGCCTCGGTTGGGATCCTGGACCGGCGGTAACGTGGCCCCCGGGTTCATAGGAAGAGTGACGGATGGCGCGGGGGAAACGATGGCGACGGGCGATTGCTGAACCGTCACATTGCTGGGCTTCGTTTTTCCGGGTGCCATGGCTAGGAATCCCAGAAACAGGGCGAAACCGCCACCGACGATTCCTGCCGCGACCGGGAACCATTGTGGTAACAGGAAAGGGACAGTGGTAGGGGTAGCACCACGCAGTGTCGGCACCCACCCGGCGGAAACGGGACTATCCGGGGCCGCACTGGTCCGCTCGCCACGCCTCAACCGCTCCAACCGTGTCGTTTCACTCACCGCGTTCGGAACCAACTCGACGATACGTTCCTGAGTGGCGACCGCTTTTTCTTGCTGACCGGTGTGTTCGTACAGGGTGACAAGCAGTGTCAGCGACGAAACGCTAAACGGCAACGTCGAAACGGCTTCCTCGGCGACGGGAACAGCCGCGACATATTTACCCTGCTCGGCGAGAAGATGCGCCTCGGAAAGAAGTACGGCGCCCCGTTCCGCCTTGCGCTCGGAATCGGCGCGGGCCGCTTCCTCGGCGGCGAGACTTCCTTCCGGGATGACAATTTTCGCGCCACATTCCCGGCAAAACTTGTTGCCGATGGGGTTACGTTGGTTACATTCTTTGCAGGTCATAATTACTTTCACTCGCTATCGCAGTACTGTTTTCAGCCGAAATGTTCTGGTGATATCCATACTACACGAATAGAACGTATAGGCAAATGTCGTTCGGACCATCATAAACTGCGTAACGAAAGGCGAAGCTAGCCAAAAAACGATGATGGATGGTCACACCCTCACACACCAACCAATTTCCACTTTTCGACGCCCGAATCCTGCCCTGCGTTCCAACACAGGAGCACCGGGGTTGCTAAATTTATGTCGCACAGTGCGGCGTTGCACGGTGCTCATGTTGTCGAAGCTCAGAAGATACTCGGCGTCCCGCTACCAATGTCGCTCGCTTTGCCGACGCTATAGGGGATGTTCAGGTGCTCGTAGGCACCGCGTAGGGCGACGCGACCGCGCGGGGTACGGTTCAGAAAGCCCATCGCCATCAAATACGGCTCGTGGACGTCTTCCAGTGTATCGCGTTCTTCCCGGAGTGTCGCCGCTAGAGTTTCCATGCCGACCGGTCCGCCGTCGAACGTCTCGATGATCGTTCGCAGAAGACGGCGATCGAAATCGTCCAGCCCTGAGTTGTCCACACCTTGCATCAGTAGCGACGCGTCGGCGACTTCACGGGTGATGATTCCGTCGGCGCGTACCTGCGCATAGTCACGAACCCGCTTGAGAAGTCGGTTGGCGATACGCGGCGTTCCTCGCGACCGGAGCGCGATTTCGTTCGCCCCGCTCGGCTCTATCTCCACCTTTAAAATATCGGCGGACCGGGTGATAATGCGCGTCAGATCGTCCGCGGTGTAAAACTCGAACGACTGCACGATCCCGAAGCGGTCGCGGAG
>JACMMA010000054.1 GCA_014379275.1 Armatimonadota bacterium
ATGCCGTCCAGAAGGTTATTCATCGCGGTATACGTTATCGGCGGCAGATTCCCGGTGATGCGTAGTTGCCCGTCGGGGTTTTTGCTCAGGATGTTGTTCACTACCACGACGTTCGTCGCCTGGTCGTTCTCCATCAGCATCCCGCCACCCCACGTCGGGTGATCTTTGCCGTGCCCGTTGTTGACCACGGTGTTGTTCAGGAAGTAAATGTTCTCCATGCGGTGCGTCTTTTTCTGGTCGCCCCACTTCGACACGATCATCCCCGGTCCCCGGCAGTCGTAGATCAGGTTGTTGACATACCACACGTCGTGCAGATGTCCGCCACTTTCCGTGGACACGACCGCCCCCGCCATACAGTCGTGGACGCGATTGCCCTCGAACCGTATATCGAACGTGTCGCTATCCCATGCGTCGGCGTACAAGCCCTGCGCCTGCGTGTGGTGTACATGGTTGTTCAAAACCCGGACGTGCTTCGCGCCTTCCTTGGCGTCTATGCCTTCGTGCCCGGTATCGTGGACGTGGCAATTCTGTACCGTGACCTCGGCGGACCGTTTCACCGTCACCGACTCCTCGCCCCCTTTCTGGCAGGCGTGATCGACCTCGCAACCGTCTACGACGACGCCGTGTGCTTTGTCGACGATGATCCCGCTCGCCTCCGTCTGAGAGGTATGGCATTTTTCCAGGCGGACCCGCCAGGAACCGACGACCGCGATGCCGCACTCTTTGGCATTTTTGACGGTGATCCCGCGGATTATCAGGTGGTCCTGCCCGCCCGTGTCGAGGACGGCGTAGGAACTATCCAGCGTTTTGGCGTCGAGGATGATGGGGGCGTCGGTGTCGGCGGTGATGGTGATGTCACGCCCGAAATACGACCCCGACCGGTGTAGCGTCACGTGCTCGGCGTAGATTCCTCCCCGAATCCGTAATGTCTCGCCGGGACCGCAGGCGTCGACGCCCTTCTGTATGGTGCGAAACGGCTTATCCTTCGTGCCCGAATTGGCGTCGTTGCCGTCTGTCGCCACGTAGTAAACGTTGCGCACAGCGACCGCGTCTTGGGTTCGAGTTGCCGCACCGCCGAACGTCATGGGTAAACAGACCGCCGCCGACAATATGCCGATCAGAAGGAGGATTTTCATGCTATGCCTGCTCTCCACATTCGTACAATGAATTTCGCCAGACAGATCGACTTCGGTCCGGGCGTCCTTTATGATACCGTGGCAAAGACGCGGTGCAGACAAAAAACACCGCCGTTGAGAAAATAGTTTCGCAACGGCGGGCAGAGCATAGTACTAAGCGAACGGAGGTCTACGCCTACGGCACCAGTATCGCCCCGCTCAGCGGCGCGAGCGTCAACGTCACCGAATCAGCGGTCGCACTTTTCACGATCCGCTTGCCGGTCAGGGCGTCCGTGAAGCCTTTCGTGCGCAGGGCGTCCTGCACCACGACGGGGGTGTTGGCGAGTGATACCGTCACGGTGCGCGGTTCGCGGGAGCGGTTCAGGGCGACGATGGCGACATCTTTATCCAGCGTCCGTGCAAAGGCGAGGGTGCCGTCCGCGTCGCTCGTGGTCAAGATGTGCGCGTCGCCGGATTGCAGGGCGCGGCTCTTGTTACGCGTCGCGACCAGCGTTTTGTAGTGACGGAGCATCGGGTTCGTCGCCGTCGCTTTGCGCCAGTCCATGCCACGTCGGTTTTCCGGGTCGCCGCCGCCCTCCATGCCGATCTCCTCGCCGTAGTAGATGCTCGGCGCACCCACCCACGTGAACTGGAGCGTCGCGGCGAGTTTGTGCATGTCGGCGTTGTTTTTACAGAGCGTCAGAAAGCGCGGCGTGTCGTGCGACGACAGCAGGTTCATCATGTTGCGTGACACCTGCGGCGCGTACGACTCGTCCAGTGCCATCAACCGGCTGGTGAACTGCGTCGGCGTGGTCTTCTCCTCGGCGAAGAAGCGCAGACAGGCGTCGCGGAACTGGTAGTTCATGACCGAGTCCCACTGGTCGCCGCCGAGCCACGGCGTACCGTCGCCCCACACCTCGCCGACGATCCACATCTCGGGGTCGAGATTTTTTACCTTGACGCGCAGATCACGCCAGAAACGCGGGTCGACTTCGTTCGCCACGTCGAGCCGGATACCGGCGAGCGGCACTTCCTTTTTCCAGTAGTCCACCAGAGACAGCAGATAATCGTGTGTCGGCGGGTTCATCACGTTCATCTTCGGCATCGACGCGAAGCCGTACCACGCCTGATAGTTCGGGTTCTCGCCGATCTTGACCGGGTACGAGTTGATGAAGTACCAATCCTTGTAGGTGGACGCCTCCGCCTTGTCGCGAATGTCCTGGAACGCAAAGAACGTCGTCGCCGAGTGGTTGAACACGAAGTCCATCACGGTCCTGATGCCGCGCTTATCGAGCGACCTGGACAGGCGGGCGAACTCGGCGTTGGTACCGAACTCCGGGTCGATCTTTTTGAAATCCTCGGCGTCGTAGCGGTGGTTCGACGGCGACTGGAACACGGGGTTGAAATACACGGCACCGACCCCGAGCGAGACGAGATGGTCGGCGCGTTTCTCGACGCCCGCGACATCGCCGCCGAAGCGGTTGAACCACGCCGGGCTACCGTCCCACGGCTCGCGCTTCTTCGGGTCGTTTGCGGTGTCGCCGTTCTCGAAGCGGTCGGGAAAGATCTGGTAGAAAACGCTCCGCTCGACCCAACCGGGCACGGCGAACGGTTTGTATTCCGACGCCTTGAGCGTAAACGGCTTCGCACCAGCGGCGTCGGCGTTCAAACCGTTCGCGCCGTAGCGGAACGTTTTCGCGCCGTCGGCGATCTCGAACGCGTAGGACAGGTCGGTCTTGCGGTCCCACGGCACGCGGACGCGGTAGCGGGCGTACAACTCGTCCTCGCCCTGCTTTTCGAGCGGTAATCGTTTGCCGTCGACCACCGCCGCGACGCTCCGCGCGTCGCCGGGGCGGACGCGGAACGCTAAGGTAAGTTGCCCCCGGTCGTAGTTGAGCGACGGTGCGGTCTGGTAATGTTCCAGTGCGCTGGTGGCGAGGACGCCGTCGTCGGCGCGGGCGGGAGACGCGTAATCGGGCGGCGTCAGGATCAGCACCGAGTTGACGTTCCCGCCGCCGTCATCTTCGGTTTTCGCGGCGGGGTCGGTGAGCCATTTATCGCCGTTGACGACGAACTTATAGGTCTGCTTGCCGAACGCCATCGGGGCGGTCACGCGCCACGTCTTCCCGTCGGCGTCTTTCGTCATCGGCAGGGCGTCCTTGTTCCAGCTGTTGAACGTCCCGGCGACGCTCACAGTGCGCGCTTCGGTCCCGGCTTCGGGGGCGTAGACGAACGTGTGCGTGGCGGTCTTCGGTTGCGGCGCGGTATCAGGCGCGGGCTGTGCGGCGACAACGGCAACGGATGGTTCGTCAGCGACACAGGCGGTGGCAAAAAGAGCGGGCGTCGCCATCAACGGCAGTACGCACGCTCCCCAAACAGGTAGGTAAGAAGCGAGTTTTTTCATAGCGTATACAGACGAGAAATACGTCCCCCAATCGGTTGGGGTTCCCGGTAGTTTTTGTTTCGGGGGTATGGATACCCTCCGGTGTGCGCCTCCGGCGGCGGCGTCCTGCGGACGCACCGGAGGGTATCCATACCCCCGAACGTGCGGTATAATGCCCGCAAGCATTTCCCGCACCTATGACTTTGCCGCCCCTGCTACGCTTTATCCTGCTCCGTCTCGCGCTCGCCGTGCCGACGCTTCTCGCGATCTCGTTCCTCGTTTTCTTCGCCGCATACCTGTCGCCCGCGGATCCGGTGGATATTCTGCTCGGGCAACGCGCCGCGCCGGAAGCGAAGGCGCGTACCCGGCATGAGTGGGGGCTCGACCGTCCGCCGATGGTTCGTTACGCCGATTACGTGACGAAGATCGTCACCAAAGGCGACTTCGGGCGTTCGTACCAGACCCGCGAACCGATCACGGACATCATCAAGCGCGGGTTGCCGAACACCGCCGCGCTTGCCATGGTCTCGCTGATCGTCTCGCTCGCGGTCGGGATCCCGCTCGGCATCCTCGCCGCCGTGAACGCCAACAAGTGGATCGACCGCACGGCGATGTCCATCGCGATGGTCGGGGTGGCGGTGCCGTCGTTCGTGCTCGGTCCGATACTGGTTCTGTGGCTCGCGGTGCAAAAAGGG